>JAVFAT010000109.1:0-6524 GCA_034002385.1 Azospira sp.
GACGATGGAACGATAGGCACCGGAAAAAGCCCAAGCGATCAGCAGCAGTATGCCGAAGAGCAGCACGGCGACGCCGCTGCGACGTTTATCCAGCGCTGCGGCACGTCCGGCGAGCAGGCGCTCCGCTTCGGCAGCGGCAGCGTCGCCCAGATCGAGCAGCGCTGCCGTCACGGCATCGGCGCGACGCAGGAATTCATCGGCCGGCAGGCCGAGATCGACGGCGTCGATGACATGGATGGTCAGCGACTCGATGAAGGGCAGCAGCGTCTCGTCAAAGCGCCGCTGCGCCGCTGCCAGCACCGGACAGGCGGCGTCTGGACAACCGCGCGCAAGACCATCGTCGATCCAGAGTTGCATCGATGCAAAGCCGGCACGTGCAGCTTCCAGTTCGCGCCGCTGCGTCGGGCGCAGGCGCTGACCGGCAAGAGCCTCGCCGCCGATCCTGCGGGCCCGAGCCAGCGCATCGACGAACGGCGGCAGGCGGTCAGCGAGCAGGCCGAGCAGCGCATTGCTCCGCGCCTGCCCATCCATGCGCAGGCCGCCGCGCTCGATATTTTCCGCAAGCGCAGCACGAAGCGCCGACGCGGCCAGTTCATGGCCACTCATGTCGTCGCCCGGAGGCGTGCGCCAGGCCGCGGCGAAATCCGTCGGCACAGCCGCACCGAGAGCGGCGGCAAGCACCTCGACCTCTCCGGCGGCAGCGGTGACGAGAGCCTGCGCATCCGTGCTGCCGCGCTGTGCGGCGAGGCGTGCCGCATGTACTGCATCAACCCGCTCGTTCAGGCGCAGCAGCGGCATATGCACGGCCAGCGCCGCCTGCTCGGCGCGCACGCGCGCGACACGCTCGCCCTGCCCGGCCAGATGTACGAGCGAAATGGCGACGAGCGGCAGGCCAAACAGCAACGCGGTGCCGATCAGCTTCAGGCGAAAGGAGAGGCGGCCGCAAAGCGTCGTCGGCAGGAACAGGAGGGATTCGGTGATGGTCATGATCCTCGCGGCCTCCGTTGCCGGAGACGAATGATTCGGAACGCTACGGAGCGATGGAAGACATACCGAAAAAGAACGGCCTCGCTCCGGTGCGCATCATCGGCTCGGCGTGTTACGCGGCGATGAAGCCGGCGTGGCAGGCCGGGCGACACGCCAGAAAAATCAGGCGGCGGCAGACGGAAGGGTGGCCCGGATACACGGGCCGACGGCAGCGGACAGAATGAGGGAAGGAGGGGTTGGTACTACCCGGCGAAAAGCTGCGGCGGAGTTTCGACAGGCGTTGCGACGGGAATTGCTGCGGGAACAGCGGAAGGAGTCACGGCGACAACCCGTGGCGAAGGCTCGCGCCGCCCCGGACGGGGCGGCGCCGGGGCGCTCAGAGGATGGGGGCGCCCTGCTTTTCGCCGCGCTCGTAGACCACGTGCGCGCGGCCGACGATGAGCGGATCGAGATTGCCGATGCGCTGCACGTCCTTGTTCGTGTAGGGCAGTTTGTGCAGGACGTAGCGCATGGCGGCAAGCCGCGCGCGCTTCTTGCAGTCGGACTTGATCACTGTCCACGGCGCGTCGGCGGTGTCGGTGTGGAAGAACATCGCCTCCTTGGCGCGGGTGTAGTCGTCCCACTTGTCGAGCGAGGCCATGTCGATCGGCGACAGCTTCCACTGCTTGAGCGGGTGCACCTTGCGCTCCTTGAAGCGACGACGCTGTTCCTCGCGGCTGACCGAGAACCAGAACTTGATCAGGTGAATGCCCTGACGCGCCAGCATCCGCTCGAACTCCGGCACCTGGCGCACGAACTCGGTGTACTCGGCGTCAGAGCAGAAGCCCATGACGCGCTCGACGCCGGCGCGGTTGTACCAGGAGCGGTCGAAGAGGACGATTTCTCCGGCCGTTGGCAGATGGTTCACGTAACGCTGGAAATACCACTGGCCCCGTTCAACCTCGGTCGGCTTCTCCAGCGCGACGACACGCGCACCGCGCGGATTGAGATGTTCCATGAAACGCTTGATGGTGCCGCCCTTACCGGCTGCGTCGCGGCCCTCGAAAAGGATCACCACCTTCTGCCCGGTTTCCTTTACCCAGGCCTGCAATTTCAGCAGTTCGACCTGGAGGCGGTATTTCTGCCGCTCGTAGGAGCGGCGCTGCATCAGGTTGCGGTAGGGATAGCCGCCCTCGCGCCAGCCGGGCTGCAAGGTGTCGTCGGGATGGCCCTCGTCCTTGTCGACGACCATGCGCATCTGGCGTTGCAGTCGCCGGAGCAGCATGTCGGCCTCGTTCGCGGGAACGCCGGAAACGATATCGCGCATCGCCGCCAGGCGCGCTTCCTGCCTCGCGTCGACGGCCTGGACGACAGCAAAATTCTCGACACCGGCGCTGCCCCGGTCGACCGGCCCGGTATCGCCTGCGGCAACCGCGCGCGGACGTGGCTGGCGGGACGCTTTTTTCGTGGCGCCGGCGGCACCGGTGGCGACCGGTTTTCTTGCGGAATTCGCGGCGACAGCGGCGGCCGCCCCTGCCGACGCACGCTTTGCTGGCGTGCCGGCGCCTTCGTCGGTGCCGGTAGTGCCATCCGTGCCTCTGCTTCTCGTCGTCGTGCGCGTCGTTCGTGTCGCCTGCGCGGTTTTCGTCGCTCGCTCTCTGGCCATCGCCACCCCCGGAAATGAAAGGATCGGGCGCCATCACCGCGCACCCGAGCCGCATATCCTACTCTGAAATCATGGGCGGATCATGATGCAGCGCGGCGGGTCGATGACGGGAGAAAGTTTATTCCGGCCAGCCGGGCCGGTGGAAAAATGGCGGAGAAGCGGCTGCCTCGCCCTGGCTCGCTGTCGACCTCGAAGCGTGCCTGATGGCGCGACAAGGCGTGCTTGACGATGGCCAGGCCGAGACCGGTACCGCCGCTTTCGCGCGAGCGGCCGAGATCGACGCGGTAGAAGCGTTCGGTGAGGCGGGGGATATGCTCCGCCGCGATGCCGGGGCCATCGTCGCTTACGGAAAAGCTGGCGCTGCTGCCGGTCTGCGTCCAGGCGATGCCGATGTGGCCGCCGGCCGGCGTATAGCGGACGGCGTTGGAGACGAGGTTGCCGAAGGCGCTGGCCAGCTCAGCCTCGGCGCCGAACAGGTCACTGGCATCGCTGCTCAGCGTGATCGTGTGCCGCCCGGCGGAGAGCGCCTCGGCGTCGCGCAGCAGCCTGTCGAGCAGATCGGCCATGTCGATGCGCGCATTTTCCGGCGGCGGCGGCGAGGATTCGAGTGTGGACAGGGTCAACAGATCCTGAACGATGCGCTGCATACGATCCGACTGGGCGGCCATCAGCGCCAGATAGCGGTCGCGCTCGTCCGGATCGAGCGGCAGTTCGCGCACCGTTTCAAGAAAGCCGGAGAGCACGGTCAGCGGCGTGCGCAGCTCGTGCGAGACGTTGGCGACGAAATCACGGCGCATCCGGTCGAGGCGCTCGCTCTGCGTCACATCGCGCACCTGCATCAGGCGCTCGCCGCCGGCATAGGGCAGGATGTGGATCGACAGCACCTGCTCCTCGTCGCGCACGGCATTGAGCCGCAGCGGCCGCGAAAAATCGCCGGCCGCCAGGTAAGCGACGAAGGCCGGCTGGCGCACCAGGTTGGCGATCGGCTGACCGCGGTCGGAGCGCAGGTCGAGGCCGAGCTGCCGTTCGGCGGTGCGGTTGCACCAGCCGATGCGATCATCGGCATCGAGCGTGACGATGCCGTCGACGAGGGCTTCACCGGCTGCTGCCACCTGGCGCAGATCGAGGTCGCGGCGGACGATCAGGGCACGCAGCTCGCGCTCGTGGCGGTGCAGGCGGGCGAATATCTCGTCCCAGACGCCGCTTCCTTCAAGGCGCTGCGTCGGCGACGGATGGCGCGACCATTCATCGAGACGGGCAAGCTGGCGCAGCCCGAAGAGCAGCTGCAACAGCAGGACAACGGAAAACAGCGCCCAGCCCCAGGCCGGTGCGCCGAGCACGCCAAGCACCGTCGCCGGCACGGCACCGACGACGGTGAGAGCAAGGCTGCGCAGCCGGGCGGTCTTCATTCAGGGAAGCTTGGTTGAAGGCGGGAACACCTGCCGCAGAGGCGCAGAGACGCAGAGGGAACGCAGAGAAAGGCAGAAACGGCATCACCCATCGAATGAAACGTTTCTGCTTTGGTTTTCTCTGCGAATCTCTGCGCCTCTGCGCCTCTGCGGTGGATGTTGTTCAGCCTCATGCCAGCCGCCACTCAGTTACCGCGGAAGCGGTAGCCGGCGCCGCGCACGGTCTCGATGCGCGCATCCTCGCCGGTACCTTCAAGCGCGGCGCGCAGACGGCGGATGTGCACGTCGACGGTGCGCTCCTCGATGAACACGTGATCGCCCCAGACTTCGTCGAGCAATTGCGCACGCGAATAGACACGCTCGGGGTGACTCATGAAGAAGAGCAGCAGGCGAAACTCGGTCGGCCCCAGCTCGACCGGCTGACCGGCAGCCTGCACGCGGTGTGTCGCCGGATTGAGCGCGAGCGTGCCGATCTCGATGACGTCGCCGGCCAGATGCGGCAAGCGTCGGCGCAGCACGGCGCGCACGCGGGCGACCAGCTCCTTCGGCGAGAAGGGTTTGGTCACGTAGTCGTCGGCGCCGGCATCCAGCCCCTGCACCTTGTCTTCCTCATGCACGCGCGCGGTGAGCATGATGATCGGCAGCTCGCGCGTGCGCTCGTCGGCGCGCAGTCGCCTGGCCAGCGCGACACCGGACTGGCCGGGCAGCATCCAGTCGAGGATGAGCAGGTCGGGCAAGGCGGCGCGGATCGCCGACTCGCCCTCTTCCGCACTGCTCGCGCGGACGACGAGAAAGCCGCTGTGACGGAGATTGACGGCAAGCAGTTCCTGGATCGCCGGCTCGTCCTCGACCACCAGGATGGTCGGGGTCACGCCGGCACTCCCGCCGCGCCGGCCGGCAAGGCCGACAGCGTGCAAGCGACGCGCGAAAGCCCTCTCATTGCGCCTTCTCCTTGTTCATGTAACGAATGTCGCGCCCCTCGGCAATATAGATGACGTGTTCGGCGATGTTCTTCGCGTGGTCGCCGATGCGTTCGATCGAGCGACTGATCCAGACGATGTCGATGGCCGTCGAAATGGTACGCGGATCTTCCATCATGTAGGTGATCAGCTGGCGAACGATGGCCTTGAACTCGGCGTCGACCTTGGCATCGGCGTGGATCACCGCATCGGCGAGCGCCACGTCGAGGCGGGCAAAGCTGTCGAGCGCCTGGCGCAGCATGATCACCGCCTCGTCGGCGACATGGCGCACATCGGTGGCGCGCGGCACGGCCTGCATACCCTGCCCATGCACGCGGCGGGCGCCCTTGGCGATCTTCTTCGCCTCGTCGCCGATACGTTCGAGATCGGTGACGATCTTGTTCACGCCCATCACCAGCCGCAGGTCGGAAGCCGTCGGCTGGCGGCGAGCGACAACATGGATGGTCTCGTCGTCGATGACCTTCTCGAAGGCATTCACGCGATGGTCGGTCTCGACGATGTCCTTGACCGGGCCGGTTTCGCCGGTGACATAGACCTCGACGGCGGCGCGGATCTGCGATTCGACCAGACCGCCCATCTCCAGCACATTGGCGCGCAGTTCGCCGAGATCTTCGTCGAAGCGGCGCGAAAGATGTACCTGCTCGTTCATTCCTTTCTCCTCCTCAGCCCATGCGGCCGGTGATGTAGTCTTCGGTGCGCTTGTCCTGCGGCTTGATGAAATTGTCGTCGGTCTTGCCGAACTCGATCATCTCGCCGAGGTACATGTACGCCGTGTAATCGGAAACGCGCGCCGCCTGCTGCATGTTGTGGGTAACGATGAGGATGGTCACGCGCTGCTTCAGCTCATGCACCAGTTCCTCGATGGCGCCGGTGGCGATCGGGTCGAGCGCCGAGGTCGGCTCGTCGAAGAGCAGCAGCTCGGGGTCGGTGGCCAGCGCACGGGCGATGCACAGGCGCTGCTGCTGGCCACCGGAAAGATTGGTCGCCAGATCCTGCAAACGATCCTTCACTTCGCCCCAGATGGCGGCATCCCTGAGTGCCGTCTCCACCTTGTCGTCGAGCACCCGGCGGTTCTTCTCGCCGCGCACGCGCAGGCCGTAGGCCACGTTTTCATAGACCGTCTTGGGAAACGGGTTCGGCTTCTGGAAGACCATGCCGACGCGCATCCGCACCTCGATCGGATCGACGTCCGCGGCCAGCAGGTTGGTGTCGTCCGGATAGAAGCGGATCTCACCCTCGTAGCGGTTGCCCGGGTAGAGGTCATGCATCCGGTTGAAACTCCTGAGGTAGGTCGACTTGCCGCAGCCGGACGGCCCGATCAATGCCGTCACCTTCTTCTCGTGGATCGGCATGTTGATGTTCTTCAGCGCCTGCACGTCGCCGTAGAAGAAGTTGAAGTTGCGGGCCTCGGCCGTGAGGGCGGGGGCCGCGATCGCGGCGGATGCGGTCTGCATGACGTGCTCCAGTTCGTTTTTGTCGGTTACCACTTGATGTTCTTTCTGT
>JAVFAT010000110.1:0-6520 GCA_034002385.1 Azospira sp.
ACCATCACGCCGCCCTGACGGACGGCAGCGGGCATCTGCGCCATCGCCAGGTTGACCCGGTACTGGATGTCGCTGGCCGCCCGGTCGATGTCGGTGCCGATGGCAAAGCTGGCCGACAGCGACATGACACCGGTGGCCGAGCTGGTCGAATTCATGGTGCGCATCCCCTCGACGCCGTTGATCTGCTGCTCCAGCGGAGCAGCAACGGCGGAGGCGACGGTCTCGGCGCTGGCGCCCGGGTAGGCCGCCGAGACCGAGACCGAAGGCGGAGCGATTTCCGGATACTGCGCGACCGGCAGATTCTTCATCGCCAGCAGGCCGGCCAGCGTGATGAAGAGGGAAACGACAACGGCGAAGATCGGCCGGTCGATGAAGAAACGGGAGATCATCGCCGGCCCCGCCCTATTCCGACGGGGCCTTGCCCGCCGGGGCAGCGGCCTCGCCGACGACCTTGAGCGCGCTGCCCGGCTGCACCTTGACGACACCGCCGACGACGACCCGCTCGCCGCCCTTCAGGCCGTCATTCACGAACCATTGGTCGCCGTGCCAGTCGCCAACCGCGATCGGCCGCCTTTCGGCCCTGCCGTCGGCGCCGACGACATACACGAACTTGCCCCCCTCGCCCTGCATCACCGCCCGCTGCGGCACCAGAATGGCCCCCGGCCGCAACGCGCCAAGCAGGCGAACGCGCACGAACTGGCCGGGGCGAAGGATCAGGTCGGGGTTGGGAAAGCTGGCCCGGATGGCATAGGCGCCGGTGCGCGGATCGACCGCCGGTGCCGCGAAGTTGAGCTTGCCGCGCGTGTTCAGCGTGCGCCCGTCGCCGAGCATCATTTCCACGTCGAAATCGAAGTTTTTCGGAAAGCGCAGGCGCCCGCCGAGGATGTCGTCATTGAAACGCAGGAACTCGTTTTCCGAGGTGCTGAAATTCACCCAGATCGGGTCGACCTGGGCAACCGTGGTCAACAGGCTGGCTCCCCCCGGCATGACGTAGCTGCCCTCGGCGATGTTGGCGCGGGAGACGAGCCCCTTCAGCGGCGACTTGATGTAGGCATACGAAAGATTCATCGTTGCCCGCGTGTGCTCCGCCCGGCTCATCGTCAGCGCCGCAGCGGCCGCCTGCTCGGCGACGATGGCATCCTCGACGTCCTTTTCGCTGACGGCATTCTCGGCCAGCAGTGCCTGCAGGCGCTCGCGCGTACGCCGGCTCTTTTCCAGCGCGTTCTCCCGTGCCGCGAGCGCGGCGGCGGCGCCGTCGGCCACCGCCTGCAGCGGGCGCGGATCGATGCGGAAAAGTGGATCGCCTTCGCGCACGATGCCGCCCTCGACGAAGAATTTCTTCTCCAGATAACCTTCGACCTGGGCACGGATCTCGACCTGACGCGAGCTTTCGGTCTGCCCCACATAGACAAAAGCGACCGGTACGTCAGCGGGGGCGATGTCCGCCGTCGTCACTTCGATCGGCGGCAGTGCCGGTACTGCCTGCTGGCCGGAATCGCAGGCGGCGAGCAGCGCAGTGACCAGCAGGCCGGCCCGCAGAATCCACGCATCGCGCATTTTCATTCCCGCCTCCCTGTGTCCGCTGCCACCCGCGACCGCATCAGTCGCCGGCCGCCGCTTTCTTGCCGGCGGCCACGCTGGCCGCTGCCGCATCGCCGAGCTTGCGTTCATCGGTATTGAGGATCAGCGGCAAACCGTTCCTGGCGTTGCCGATCACCACCACCTTGGCGTTCGGCGACCTGGCCAGATCCAGCGTCGCCTCGATGCCGCGCCAGCGCAGGTAGGATTCTGACATGCCGTTGCTGACGATTTCCTGGAAATTGCGGATACCCACCGCCTCGATGCGCTTGCGCTCGGCTTCCTTCTGCTCGCGCTGCACGCGGAAGGTGAATTCCTCCATCTCGTGGTACATCGCGTTCTTGCGCACGATCGCCTCCTGTACGCCGGGCGGCAGCACCATGCCGCGGATCAGGATGTCCTCGAAATGCAGCCATTCCCCGTCGCGCAGACCCGGCGCCCGGAACTGCTCGGCGAGGTCGAAGCGGATCGATTCGAGGATCTGGTTCTGGATCTTCAGCCGGCGCTCGGTGTAGACCTCGTCCGGCTGGTAGACCGCGATGATGTCGCGGGTTCTCGCCCCGACCGTCGGCGCCAGCATGGTTTCGGCATATTCCGGGCCGGCGTACCGGTGCAGTTCCGGCACGGATTCCGGCAGCGCGCGATAGCGCCAGACAAGGTTGAGGGTGATCTTCAGCCCGTCGGACGACAGCACGTCGATGTCCCGTTCCGTCTTCTGCAGGCGCACGTCGTAGATGTGCAGGACATCCCACGGCAGCGTCAGGAGGAAACCCTCCGGGTAAGTCCGGTCGAGCACCGTGCCGCCGCCGAAGCGTTTCCAGAGGACACCGACGTGGCCGGCCGGAATGGTGTGGTAGATGAAGGGCCACAGGAAAATCACGGCGAGCGTGCAGAAGAACAGGCTGAGGAAGAATTCGAAGCGGAACCGGGCAATCCACGCTCCGCACCGTTCCCGCGTCCTGGCCAGCCGGTCGGCCCGGACGCCGGAAGGCGCCGTGCCGGCGCCGGCATTCATGGGTTCATCCATTCGCTTGCTTCTCCGTCAAATCCATCAACTGCCCCTCTTCCATGTGCAGGCGCCGGTCGGCGAGGTGGAAGAAGCGGTCGTCGTGGGTGACCGCGATCACCGTCCTGCCCTCGGCCTTCAGGCGCGGTAGCAGGACATCGTAGAACTTGCGCCGGAAATACGGGTCCTGATCGGCCGCCCATTCGTCGAGGACGATCAGCGGCTTGTTCTCCAGGATCGCGGCAATCAGCGCCAGGCGCTTGCGCTGCCCCGTCGACAGGTCGATGGAAGTGAAGGCGCCATCGACGATCGCCGTCTTGTCGCGGATTTCCATCTCGGCCAGCCAGGCATCGAGCACCTCGCGCGCCGGCAGGTCGATCCCGTAGAGCTTGCGGAAGAGATGGAAATCGGAAAAGACTGCGCAGAAATGCTCGCGGAACGCCTGCGCATCATCCTCGCCCAGCGGCACGCCATTGACCAGCAAGGTGCCGGATTGCGGCCGGTAGAGGCCGGTCATCAGCTTGATCAGGGTCGATTTCCCGGAGCCGTTGCCACCGGTGACGAAGACGATTTCGCCGGCCTTCAGGCTCAGGTCGACCGGCCCGACGGAAAACGAGGCGCCGTCCACCGCATACGAAAAGGCAACGCGGCGCAGTTCGAGGCTGGAGAACGGCAAGGCCATGCCAGGCGCCGGCGGCGTGGCCGCATCCGGCGTCGCCTCGCGGGTGATGGCGATGAACTGCTGCTCCATGGCGTGCAGGTTCTCGGCGGCGGCATTGGCCACCGCCACCTGCGGCACCGTCGCCACCAGCGTCGAGATCGGGCCGATCAGGAAGATGACGGTGGTCAGCGACTTGACGATGTCGTCCGAATACTGCGCCCCGAATGTCGGCGTGACGAAGACCAGGAGGCCGAGCAGCAGCAGGAAGCTCACCTGGGCGAAAACGAAGGTGGTGTTGAGCGCGAGCAGCGCCGTCGTCCGGTAATCCGCCGTGCGGCGCGACACCGTCACCGCATCGGCAAGCACCGCCGCCGCCCGCCGGCTGGAGAGCTTGATTTCCTTGAAGCCGTCGAGCATGCCGTTGATCAGGTCATGCAAGCGCCCTTCCTCGTGTGAGGCCTGATGCAGCGCCGCACCGACATGCTGCATCTTGTTCAGATAGATGCGCGCCGCCACCGTCATGAAAAGGATCGAGAACAGCAGGGAAATCAGCGAGATGGTGGCCAGGTAGATGCTGGCAAAAAAGATCAGCACCGCTGCCTGCGCCGCCACCACGAGGCCGCTGGTGGTCTGCGAGATGGTTCGCGTGTCGGCGCTGATGGCCGAGAAGATGCGGCCACGCCCGATACGCTCGACCGCCTCCAGCTCGCACATTTCCAGGCGGCCGATCAGGCGCTCGCGGTAGCGGTGCACCAGGCTCTCGATTTCCGAAGCCGTGACCTGCAGCACGTAGCGCTGGGAATAGATGTAGCTGACGAGGAAAAACAGGAACATCAGGGCCGGGCCGACTTCCGTCCGCCCTTCCTTGATGTAGCCGGCCGCCGAGTTGATGACCGCCAGCAGCGCCGCATTGCTGATGCCGGCGACCGCCACCATCGCCCCCAGGCGACGCAGCGAAATCCGGTTCTCGGTGATGAGCAGGTCGACGAGGCGCATCGACGGTCACCCGGCGCGGCGGTTCATTCCCGCCTCGCCCGTTCCTCGACGGAACCGAAGATCAGCAGGTAGAGCATGATCACGAAGGGCGTCAGCATCACGCTGAACAGCAGGCAGCGGAAGAAGCCAAGCCGGCTCCGCCGGCCGAGTACCGCGATCATGACGCAGAGAAACAGATACGAAGCGATAGCAAAGGGGATCATGCGTGCACACTCCCGGTTACGGTGATTTCGGGCGCAGGGGAATCGTCCCGTGCTCGACTACCCTGACGTCGTCGACGCATTCCTCGCCCGAGGTGTAGGTGCAGCGCACCACCGACACCTGGCCTTCCAGGCCGTGGCAGTTGCTCACCGACAGCTGATAGAAATACTGGGTGTCCTGGCGGCCGATCTTGATGTTGTCGAAGCGCACGATCGCCGAGCCGGCCTCCTGGCCGGCGCGGGTCTTGAAGTCGATGCCGAACACCAGTTCCTCGATCGGCGCATTCGACGAATTGACGGCGCGGATCGACGGCGAGCAGTAGGTTCCCTTCGGATTGTCGACCAAGCCAAAGACATAGGCGACCGGGATCATGACGAAGACCGGGCCACGCGCGCGCTCGACGCGGATGACCCGCTGCAGCGGCTGCGCCAGACCGCCGTGCCCGGACAGATGCTCCTTCGCATCGGCGAATGCCTCACCCGTCGCCAGGCCGGCGACGAGCACGGCCACGCCCAGCCAGCCCCCGCTTCTTCCGATCAGCATCGAATTCCCGAACCCCGATTTTGTATTTTCAACTGCCGGCCTGAGGCCGCCGGCCGCGCGTCATTCGTCGACAAAAAGGCCGGCCGCCCCCTGCGGGGTGGCCAGCCAGGATCTGCAAACCGGATCGATCAGGCCGCTTGTTGCGGCGCAGATTCGGCCTTCGCCTTTTCGTATTCGGCGACGAAGTACGCACGCATCTTGTCGGCATCGAAATCGAGGAAGGTACCGCCGGCTGCCAGATGGGTCACGAAAACCCGGCCGATGGCGTAGGTGGCCGCCGAATAGACGCTGGGAACGGCAGCAATACCGACCAGCGGGCCGACTACCGGGATGGCCTTGACCAGGGAGCCGAGCGCACCGCCGACGCCGGTCGAAATCACGGAGCCGAGCAGGCTGGACACCGTGCTCTTGATGCCGTTCTCGCTGAAGGGAACCTGATAGAGCTTGGACAGCTTGTACAACATGCGCAACTGCACTGCCACCAGCGCCGCCATGTCGATGAACGGCATCGGCAGCAGGCCGGCACCGGCCGACCAGGGCACATAGCTTTTCACCAGCGCCATTGCGTGCTGCTCGCGCGTCAGCTCGGGGAGAGCGGGGCCAGATGCGGCAGCGGGCTGGTCCGCCTGATCTGCTGCTGCATTTTCGATTGTAGCTTGGGTCATGAGCACCTCCAGATTTGAATGGTTGCCTGCACACCCCACAAGCGGAGGAACAGGCCGGCAGGCAACGAATGGCGCCAGCGGGCGTCATGAACGCTGATATTCCCGCAATCGGCCAGCATGAAAAAATGCCAGTCGAGGCTGCTATATTACAGCCCGACATTCCATCATGTATATACCCGATCCGGCAAAAGCTGGGGTAATTGCGAAAACAGACAGTGTGCCGGCAATAATACGCCGCCGCCCTGATCGCCCCGCCCTTTCCTTGCCACGGCCAGGCCACCCGATCCTCCGCACCACGCCCAACCTTCTCACCTTGTCCACACGCCTTTCCCCGAGTCGGCTGAGCGCCTGTCTGCCGCCGCTTGACCGCACGGACACCATCTGCATCGCCGCCGGTCTGGGCGAGGACAGCGCCGCCTGCCATGCCGCGCTGCTGCCACTGACCAGCCCTGCCGATCACGCCCGGGCCGCCGTATTCCTGCAGGCGGCGGACGCGGCCCGCCACCTGCTCGGTCGCGCCCTGCTGCGCGCCATCCTGTACCGGGAACTGGCCGGCTGGACACTACCCGACGCCATCCCGACCAACGTATGGGGAAAGCCCGAACTGCCGGGTAGCGGCCTGGAATTCTCCATTGCCCACGCCGGCCAGGCGGTCTGGCTGGCGATCACGCGCGCTGCACCGATCGGCATCGACATCGAAATGATCGCCGCCTGCAGCGACCCCTTCCCTCTCGCCGACGCACTGCATCCGGAAGAGCGAGCCGACATCCATCGCCACGGCGCAACGCAAGCGGCACAGCGTTTCCTGCGCTGCTGGACGCACAAGGAGGCCGTCGTCAAGGCCGATGGCCGCGGACTCTCGTGCCCGCT
>JAVFAT010000111.1:0-6483 GCA_034002385.1 Azospira sp.
GCGCGGTACCGGCCGGCGCCGATGCGGGCGGAGATGAAGGCGGGGATGAAGAAGCGGGGACGGTTTTTGCCGGCTCGCCCAAGGCCTTGGCGACGGACGGCTGCAGGTCGATGTTGGCCGCGTTCTGCACCAGCGTGCCCCAGGCGTCCTCGATTTGCCTGCGTGCCTGCTCAATGCGTTCGCGGACATCTGCCGGGCAGGGGCCGCCGTTGAATTTCTGCGCGGCTTCCCTCCGGGCCTGCTCGCGCGTTTCCTGCGTCATCACCAGCAGGGCCTGGAATTCCATCGGACGCAGCTGGAAACGCTCCAGCCCCTGGACAAAATTGTCGAACAGGGCCTGCCCCCCGCTACCGCAATAATCGACGCGGCCGATCACGAACCCGAAGTCCGCCAAGGGTACCGTTGGCTCCTCCCGATCCGGCGGATTCGCCATCGCGGCGGCAGCCGGAAACACCAATGCCGAAAACAGAATTGCTCCGCTGAGTTTCACTCTTTCCCCCTCCCCCGAATCGGCGCTTGCCAACAGCCAAGCCGGGCAAATTAGCCGCGCCGCCGGAGTTCTGTCAACGTGATCGGGGTGGCGGCGTCGGTCGGTTTCCGGCCGGCTGCGTCAGGTGCCATGAAACAAAGTGGGTATCCTTTTATGTGTAAATCTACAGGTGTAGATGTTGCGGGCGAAAAAACCCCCGGCATGTGCCGGGGTGCGACTTTGCGGCCGATGTTACCTGTAGCATGTCCTATCAAGGCCGGCGTTGGATGCATCCATGATCTGCTGGCTATTAGATGTGTCTTGTATGTGGTTGTTTTCTGGACTGGCGATGAATTTCACAAACCCAACGTATCCGCCGTAGCTGTTTTTCCCATTGACTTCACCGCAGATGATTTTGTCTTCGCTCATGGCGTGCAGTTGGATTCTTACGTTCCTGAATTGTGCGCTATCCGGGTCTTTCATGCCGTATCGCACCTTTTTTAGTGCAGCCTCAATCGTTGCCGCCTCTCCAATCTTGGCAATTGACGCTGTTGTAACCCTTGCCATCTCATCAGCTTCTCGCATTGCCGACATGTGGAGTTTGTTTAATGAATTCTCATACGGCAGTGGCGCACACGCCGTCAGCGTTGCGGCTGCGAGGATCGCAAGAACGGTGGTTTTCATTGAATGCCCCATAGTCAAAAATCCGAACCGCACCATACGCGAACCACGCGACCAATCACCTCGAAGTCCATGTCGGGCGAAATCTCGAAAGAGTCGAAGTCTGGATTCTTCGCCTTTGCGATGTACTTTCAGGCCGTTAGCTGTCTTATGAAAGTATAACTAGAATAAGATATACGACCATGTATAAAAATAGACAGTGAGCGTTCGTCACGCATTCTGGAATGCTGCTTAACCCCTCCCAACGGGCAGACGAAAACAAACCCCCCCTTCCGTTTTCTACCACCCCACCACGACCACACCAAGCAAGCCGCACCGTGCCTTCGAGCAGCCGCGCAGCTCCCGCCACTTTCAGGCCGCCTGCGGCCTGACCACCGCCGCTTCACGTATCGGCAGGTTGGCGATTGCCGCCAGCGAGGCGAGTGCGATGTCGGCGTACCACATCCAGCTGAAGTCGCCGAACTGCGAGATGGCGAGGCCGCCGAGCCAGGCGCCGAGGAAGCCGCCGATCTGGTGCGAGAGCAGCGTCAGGCCGAACAGCGTGCCGAGGTAGCGGATGCCGAACAGCTTGCCGACGATCGAGGCGGTCGGCGGCACGGTTGCCAGCCAGGTGAAGCCGAGGCCGGCAGCGAAGAGGTAGAAAGTCCATTCGGTCTTCGGCGCCGCCAGGTAGGCGGCGACCAGCAGCGCGCGCGAGGCGTACATCCAGAACAGCACCATCTTGCTGCGGTGATGCGTGATCGCGTGGCCGGCGTAGAGGCTGCCGGCGATGTTGGTCAGGCCGATGATCGCCAGCGTCCAGCTGGCCACCGACGGCGGCAGGCCGCACAGGTCGACCTCGCCGGGCATGTGCGTGACGAGGAAGGCGATGTGGAAGCCGCAGGTGAAGAAGCCGGCGTGCAGCAGCAGGTAGCTGCGGTCGCCCATGGCGCCGCAGACGGTGGTCCACAGGCCGGCCTCGCCCGGCACCGAGGCCGGCTTCGTGCCTTTCGGCGCCACCACCTTGACCAGCGGCAGTGCTGCCAGCGCGACGGCGGCGAGCGACCACATCGCGCCCATCCAGCCGAAGGCCTGGATCAATTTCTGCAGGATCGGCGCGAAGATGAACTGGCCGAACGAGCCGCCGGCGTTGATGACGCCCGAGGCGGCGGCGCGCGATTCGACCGGCAGGCGCTGCGCGGTGGCGCCCATCAGCACCGAGAAGCTGCCGATGCCGGAGCCCATCGCCGAGAGCAGGCCGAGGCTGACGACGAGGCCGAAGGTGCTGTCCATGAAGGGGGTGAGCGCGCTGCCGGCGGCGAGGATCAAGAGGCCGCAGACGAGTACCTTGCCCGGCCCGTAGCGGTCGGCGAAGGCGCCGGCGATCGGCTGGATGGCGCCCCAGACGAACTGGCCGACGGCGAGCGCGAAACTGATGGCGGCGATGCCCAGCCCGGTGCTGGTGTTCATCGGCGAAACGAAGAGGCCGAGGGACTGGCGGGCGCCCATCGTCACCATCATGATGCCGGCGGCGGCCAGCGTGATGAACCAGAGCTGCGGGGCGTTGAGGGTGCGGAACATGGCGGTTGCCGTTCTTGGGCGCGGGCAGAGTCGGAAAGACGCCGATTGTAGGCTGGCCGCCGGCGTTTGTCGTGCTGCCGGCCGCCGGCTCCGGCCCGCGATCTCCTGGCGATGCGAGGATGGATTGCGCCCGCCGTCCGCCCATGCATCCGGAAGATCCGGCCGTCACCTGGGGCACGATTCCCGCCGCCTTGCGCGCCTGCCGGCGATGCTCATCCGCCGGGTGTAAACTGCGGGCTTTTCCGCCCGGCCCTCATGGAACCCCTGCTCCTCCTGAAAGCCCTGCTGCTCGGCATTGTCGAGGGGCTGACCGAATTCCTGCCGGTGTCCTCCACCGGCCACCTGATCATCGTCGGCGACCTGATCGGCTACAACGACGAGACGAGCAAGGTCTTCAAGATCGTCATCCAGCTCGCCGCCATCCTCGCCGTCTGCTGGGATTACCGCGAACGCCTGACGAAGGTCGCCGCCGGCCTCGGCAGCGACCCGGCGGCGCGCCGCTTCGTCGGCCTGCTCTTCGTTGGCTTCCTGCCGGCGGCGGTGCTCGGCCTCCTCTTCCACTCGACGATCAAGAACGTGCTGTTCAACCCGATCACCGTCGCTACGGCGCTGATCGTCGGCGGCTTCGTCATCCTGTACCTGGAGAAGCGCGCCTACCTCCCGCGCATCGAGACGGTGGACGCGATGCGCTGGCCGGACGCGCTCAAGGTCGGTTTCGCGCAGGCACTGGCGATGATTCCCGGCACCTCGCGCTCCGGCGCGACGATCATGGGCGGGCTGTTCTTCGGCCTGTCGCGCAAGACGGCGGCCGAGTTCTCGTTCTTTCTCGCCATCCCGACCATGCTGGCGGCGACCGCCTACGACGTCTACAAGAACTGGGCGCTGCTGCGCGTCGAGGACCTGCCGGTGTTTGCCGTCGGCTTCGTCGCTTCCTTCGTCACCGCGATGTGGGCGGTGCGCGCCTTCATCAAGTTCGTCTCGAACAACACCTTCGTCGTCTTCGCCTGGTATCGCATCGTTTTCGGTGCCATCGTGCTGCTCAGCGCGTGGAGCGGCGCCGTCGACTGGTCGCAGGGCTGATCCGGTGGTGCCCTGGGCCGCACCGGGGCCATTGCCCGTCGTCGTCGAGGACGGCCAGTGGCAGGACGAGGCGCGCGGGCGGACGCTCCGCTGGCGCGCCTGGCGGCCGCGGACAGCGGCGCCGGTGCCCTGTGTGATCCATTCGCACGGCCTCGGCGGCTCGTCCGCAAGCGGCGCCGATTGGCTGGCGCACTGGGCTTCCTGGGGCATCGCCGCGCTTGCCGTGCAGCATCCGGGCACCGACGCCGGGGCGCTCGCCTCCGCTTCGCCGCTGGCGTTGCGCCACCTGCTGCGCACGGCGGTCGATGCGGAACAGCTTGCCGCCCGCCGGGACGACCTGCTTTTCGCGCTCGACCGCATCGGCGATTCGCTTGCCGCCGGCCGTGTCAGTGGCACCGAACGCAACGATCGCACCGATCACACTGATTGCCCCGATTGCCCCGGCTTTGCCGACGCTGCCGACGCCTTTCCGGCCATCGGCCTCTCCGGCCACTCCTTCGGTGCCGCCAGCGTGCTGCGCCTGATCGGCGAACGGCGCGGTGGCGACGACCGGCCGGCGGATGCGCGCATCGCCGCCGCCATCCTTTTCAGCCCCTCGGCGCGCGGGGGCAGCCTGCCGCTCACCGAACGCTTCGCCGATGTGCGGCTCCCTTGCCTGCACCTCACCGGCAGCCAGGATTCCGGCATCGGCCCCGGCGACATCACTGCCGCCGACCGCCTGCTGCCCTTCGCGCACATGCCGGGGCCGGCGCAGTACCTGCTGGTGCTCGATGGTGCCACGCACCCCGAATTTTCCGGGCAGACCGGAGAGGGCGCAGGCACGGCCCGGCCGGCGCACCGGGTCGCGCTGAAGGCGGTCAGCGCCGCTTTCTGGCGGGCGCAGCTGGCGGGCGATGCGGATGCCGCCGCCTGGCTCGCGCAGGCGCCGCTGCCGGTCGGGATCGCCGGGCACTGGCAGCGGAAGTGAGTGGGCGCGGCGGGGCGGTTTTCCAGGTAGGGCGGGTTTGCGGGACTGAGTGAGTCTGCGTGGCTGGGCGGGGTGCGGAGGTTGAGCCGGTCAGGCTGGTTAGGGTGGTTGTGCTGGTTGTGCTGGTTGGGCGGATTGAGCGGATTGGCCGTGCGCGCTACGGCGCGCGCCCTCACTTCAACTGCTTCATCGCCTCGTCGAGTTCGCGGCGCAGCACTTCGCTCGGCCGGCCCTCGGCCTCGGCGATGCGGATGCGGCGGACGATGTCGGCGACCTGCCCGGGGGTGACGGCCGGCGGCTTTGCCACATTTCCCGGATTCGATGACTTCGCCGCAGCACCGGCCCCTGTCGTTTCCGTCACCATCTCCACACGCTCGCCGCCCTGCGGTTGCGCGCGCCGGGCGGTGATCCGCAGCGCCTTCGGCGGCGGTGTCGCCTTGATCACCTTCGGCCCGATCAGGCCCATCGGCTTCGGCGTTCCGCGAAATTCGGCGATGGCCGCGTGCAGACGCTTGCGCTGTTCGCTGCTGTCGGCGCCGCTGGCTTCGGCCTCGCGGATGCCGCGTAGCGCCTCGTCGATCTGCGATGGCGCCGCCACCGAGCGCGCCGCTTCGCCGAAGTCCGATTTCGGCGCCTTGGCCGCTGCCTCGAATTCCTCCGGTGTGGAGAGCAGGCGGCCGAGCCGGTAGTGCTCGTAACGCATGGCGAAGGTGAGCGCGGTGTCGCCCCAGTCGCTTTTTGCGCGCGTATCGGCACCGGCTTCCAGCAGCAGGCGGGCGATGTCGTCACGGCCTTCGCGCGCCGCCATCATCAGCGGCGTCGAGCCGTTCGGCGCGCGCGCATCGATGTCCGCGCCGCGCCCGATCAGCTCGCTCGCCAGCGCGGTGTGGCCGTTGAACACCGCGTAATGCAGCGCCGTCCATTGCCGGTTCTGGCGGCGCAGCGAGGCGCCACGTTCGAGCAGCCAGCGCACGGCCGCCGCATGGCCGTTCCAGGCGGCAAGCTGGATCGCCTGTTCGCCGTTGCGGTTGGCGCGGTGCAGGTCGGCGCCGCGAGCGAGGAAGAGTTCCATCATGTCGATGTCGCCGTTCCAGGCGGCGATCATCAGGCCGGTGCCGATGCGGTCGGCGAGGTGATCGGGCGGCATTCCCTCGTCGAACCATTTTTCAACCTGGCGCCGGTCGCCGCGCTCGACGGCGATACCGAAGACGACCGGGTCGGGCGACGCCGCCCAGGCCGACGGCGGCGCCACGACGAGCCACAAGGCCAGCGCCGCGCCGGCGATCCTGCCGACGAACCCGGAGCGCAAACGTCCGCTGCACGGACGCGGGGGCGCGGAAACTTGCAGGGGAGAGCGAAGCGCAGGCCGGCGCAGGAGTCGTTGCAGGAAGGGGAGTTGGACGGGGAACTGGAAGGGAAGCAGGAAAGGGGGCAGGAGCGAGCCTCCCGGCGCGGTATCGCGTTTCCCCTCTCTGTGCATTCTCTGCGCCGTCTGCCCTTCGGCGCTTCTCTGCTGGGGGGCGAGCGGGGTTTTCAGGTTCATTGCCTCATCTCCACGGTGCGGCCAAGGACGCGGTGCGCGCATTTCTGCCAGAATGTGTCGCCGTCGGGCAGCGCGCCGCGACGCCTGCTCCGACAATCCCGATCATGCCATCCCGCCGTCTCGTTCTCGCCTTTGCCGCCTCGCTGCTGTTGCACGCGGCGTTGCCGGTCGGCGATTTCCTGT
>JAVFAT010000112.1:0-6420 GCA_034002385.1 Azospira sp.
GGCTGGTCGGACATGGATGCATCCTTCGGAAGTGAGACGAGAGGATAGCCGGAAAACGCCGCCGCCAGCGGGGCAGTGGGCAGTGGGCAGCGGGCAGCGGCAGGAGGGAGGGAATCTCCCTCGCTCCCGTCTGATTTTCTCCGCGGATGGCGGCAGGATGGAGGACTTCCATTTTTCCCATCCCTGATTTTCTCTGCGTCGAAACAAAAAAACGGCGCCCGCAGGCGCCGTTTTCCCGTCCGGGCGAAGCCGGTCAGAAGGTGTGGTTGTACTGCACCGAGAGGATGTCGGCGCGGTTGTTCTTCCACTCGCCGCGGACGACGTGCCCTGGCACGGCGGTAGAACGAACCGACTTCGCGTCCTTGAAGAAGATGTGGCTGTAGCCGACGTCGATCGACGAGGTCTTCGACAGGTTGTACTTGGCGCCGAACGACAGCCAGGTGCGGTCGGAGTCGGGCAGCGTCATCGTGCGGTCGAAACGTCCCCTGACCGGCGATTCGTCGTAGGCGACGCCGAAACGCAGCTTCAGGTTGTCGCTGAACTGGTAGTTGGCGCCGAGGCCGGCACGCCAGGTATCCTTGAAGTTGTATTCGAGGGTGGTGATCGGGAAGCCGGCCGGCGCGAGACCGGCGTTCTTCGTCTTCAGCTCCAGTGCCTGGAAGGCGCTCCACTCGGTCCAGGTGAGGTCGCCGAGCAGTTCCCAACGGTCGCTGAGCTTCTGCGAAACGGCGAACGACAGGTTGGCCGGTGTCTCGTAGCCGTCGGCGGTGACATCCTGGTTGCGGAACACCGCGCCGGCCGGCATAGCGGTAACCGGCATCGCCATCTTCTGCTTGCCTTCGAGGTCGAAGTCCATCCCCGAGCGGTAGGCGATGCCCAGGCGGGTGCTCGGCGAGAGCTGGAACATGACGCCGATGTTGGCGCCGACGCCCCAGGCGCCGTCGCTCTCGACGTCCATGTGATTGCCGGTGCCGTTCGGGAAGCCTTGCTTGAAGCGGACGTGCGCGCGCGTGAAGTTCACGCCGAAGCCGAGCGAGAATTTATCGTTGACCTTGAAGGCCAGCGAGGGGTTGATGTTGATGTGCTGAATCTCGGCGTAGTAGCCGGCGTTACGACCGATGAAGTTCTTGTCGTAGTCGGTGATGTTGCCGAAGGTCGGGCCGATGCCGAGGCCGACCCAGGTATCCGGGGCGATCGACCACGACCAGTAGCCGTGCGGCAGCAGCGCCGTGCCGCCGGCATCGCCGCCGTTGCCCGTGTTGCCGGGGCCGTTGGCCACGGCCAGGCTGGTTCCCGCATCCTTGAACTTGATCGCCCGGTTGAGCACCGTGCCGGAGAGCGAAACGGTATGACCCGTCGGCAGATAGGTCATGCCGGCGGGGTTGAAGTAGATGGTGCTGGCATCTTCAGCCGCTGCTGCCGCGCCGGCAAAGGCGTTGCCGTTGCCCGAACCGCTCTGGTTCTGAAGCGCGAAGCCCGATGCGCCTGCGACTCCCGCAAACCCCAGCATCATCAGCGCCGGGATAAGGCGCATGGTCATTTTTCCGGTCATGTCTTGGTCTCCTTGGTGATTTGGATTTTGCCGCTGGCAAAATTTTTCTTCCGATGGTTCGGCATCGCCGATTTAACAAAAAAACAGCGTTTAAAAGCCAGCCTTGTCGGCCGGGGGGAGTTCCCGCTTGATCCCCTGTTGCGTAATCGCAACATAGGTCAGCGTCGCTTCCGTCACTTTCACCGTTTCCGGGTCGGTGGGGTTGCGTTCGGCATAGACCTCGACATTCACCTTGATCGAGGTCCGGCCGGTGTCGACGATTTCGGCGTAGAAGCTCACGACGTCGCCGACCGACACCGGCTGCTTGAACAGGAAGGAATTGACCGACACCGTCGCCACGCGGCCGCGGGCGCGGCGCATGGCGGGGATGGCACCGGCCACGTCGACCTGCGCCATGATCCAGCCGCCGAAGACGTCGCCGTTCTGGTTGACGTCCGCCGGCAAGGGCATGACGCGCAGCGTGGGCTGGCCTTTCGGGAGCTGGATGGCGGGGCGTTCAGCCATGACGGTTCTTCAGGTAGTTGAGGGGGCCACCGGTGAATGGCGCGAAACCGGTGCCGAATATTACCCCGGCGTCGGCCAGGTCGGCATCGGCGACGACACCCTCGTCCACCAGTTGCTGCGTGCGCGCCAGCAGCGGCGCGACCAGCCGTTCGGCGAGACCGGCCGGCACGGCGCCCGGCGTTCCCTTGGCCGGCTTGCCGCTGGAATGATCGTAGAACCCCTTGCCGGTCTTCTTGCCGAGCTGGCCGGCATTGAAGCGCTCGACCAGGCACTTCGGCGGTTCGGCGCCCGAACCGGCAAGCGCCCGGCCGGCAGCCATGGCGACGTCCAGGCCGACCATGTCGACCAGTTCGATCGGCCCCATCGGCATACCGAAGGCGAGCATCGCCTCGTCGACGGTTTCCGGCGAATGACCTTCGTCGACGGCGCGCAGGGCTTCGAGCATGTACGGCCCGAGTACGGCGTTGACCAGGAAGCCCGGCGCGCTCTTCACCGGCAGCGGCAGGCGGTCGATCTGGCGGACGAAGGCGGCGGCCTTCTTCGCCATTTCGGGGTCGCCGCCGTCGGCGGAAACGACCTCGACCAGCGGCATCTTCGACACCGGGTTGAAGAAGTGGATGCCGACCAGCCGCGCCGGGTTCTTCAGCACGCCGCGCAGGTCTTCGAGCTTCAGGCTCGACGTGTTGGTCGCCAGAACCGCATCGGGGCGCATGATCGCGTCGAGCCGGCGGAAAAGTTCGTGCTTGGCCTCGACGTTCTCGAAAATGGCTTCGATGACCACGTCGGCGTGCGCCGCGCCCTGCCCTTCCGGATCGGGAATCAGCCGGTCCATCACCGCGCGCAGTTGCAGCTTGTCGCGGATGCGCTTGGCGAAGGCGGCGCGGGCGCGTTCGATGGCCGGCGCGATGCGTGCCATGCCCTGATCCTGCAGGGTGACGGTGAGGCCGCGCAGCGCGCACCAGGCGGCGATGTCGCCGCCCATGACGCCGGCGCCGACGACGTGCACGCGCTTCGCCTTGAAGTCGCCGCTGCCGCCCTCGCTCTTGCCGAAAGCCTTCAGCCGCTCCTGCAGGAAGAAGACGCGGACGAGGTTCTTCGCCGTCGGCGAGCGGACGATGCCGTCGACCAGTTCCGGCGCGGCGAGCGCGTTGCCGTTGTGCTTCGCCCAGATGTCGATGATGGCGTAGGGCGCCGGGTAGTGCGCCGGCCGCGCGCGCTTCGCCACCTGCTTTCTGGCGCCGTTGGCGACGACGAACTTGAGCGGGCCGTTCAGGAGCTTCTGCGCGAAGGGCAGCGCGCGGCGCGGCCGGTTCGAGCGCACCAGCATCCGCGCCGCGTTTTCCATCACGCGCGGCGGCACGCAGTCGTCGGCCAGCCCCAGGTTGCGGGCACGCTTCGCATCCAGCGTCTTGCCGGAAAGCATCATGTCCAGCGCCATCGCCGGGCCGACGCGCTCGGGCAGGCGCAACATGCCACCCCAGCCGGGGAAGATGCCGAGCATGACTTCCGGCAGGCCCATCTTGGTGCCGGGTTCGTCCACCGCCAGCAGGTAGCGGCAGGCCAGCGCCAGTTCGAGGCCGCCGCCGAGGCAGTGGCCGCGCACCAGCGCCAGCGTCGGATAGCGCACGGCAGCGAGGCGGTTGAAGAGGTTCCAGCCGCGCTCGACCAGTTCGCGCGCGCTCTCGGCGGAGTCGAGCTGCGTGAATTCCTGGATGTCGGCGCCGGCGATGAAGCCGGCCTCCTTGCCGGAGCGGAAGATCAGCGCCTGCGGCGGATTGCGGTCGAGCGCATCGAGCACCTTGCCGAGTTCTTCCATCACCGCCCTGGAGAGCGAGTTGGCGGATTCACCCGCCTTGTCCAGCGTCGCCCAGGCAATGCCCTCGCTGTCGGTATCGACGCGCCAGTGTTGCAGTCCTTCGATGTTCATCGCCTTCACTCCCCGCTTTCCACCAGCATGGCGCCGCCCAGGCCGCCGCCGATGCAGATCGATGCCATGCCGCGCCTGGCCTTGTTTCGCCGCAGCACGTGCAGCAGATGCAGCACGATGCGGGCGCCGGAGGCGCCGACCGGATGGCCGATGGCGACGGCGCCGCCGTCGATATTGAGCTTCGACTCGTCGAGCGCGCCCAGCGCACCGGGCAGCCCGAGCTGCTCGCGGCAGTAGTCGTCGGATTTCCACGCTTCAAGGCAGGCCATGACCTGCGCCGCGAAGGCTTCGTTGATTTCCCACGCATCCAGATCGTTCAGGCCGAGGCCGTGGCGCTGCAGGATCGGCGTTGCCGCGTGCACCGGGCCGAGACCCATCTGCGCCGGATCGAGGCCGGCCCACTGGCTGTCGACGATGCGGCCGAGCGGCTTCAGGTTCCATTTCTTCACCGCTTCTTCCGAAGCGAGGATCAGCCAGGCGGCGCCGTCGGTGATCTGCGAGCTGTTGGCGGCGGTGATCTTGCCGTACTTCTTGTCGAAGAAGGGCTTGGGCTTGGCCATGCCGGCAAGGCTGGCGTCCTCGCGCACGCCGTCGTCGTCGGGATGCACCCGGCCACGCTCGTCGATCAGCGGCACGATCTCGCCCAGGTGGCCGGCGGCACGGCCGGCCATCGCGCGCTGGTGGCTGCGCACCGAGAATTCGTCCATCTGCTGCCGGGTGAGGCCGAATTTCCAGGCCAGGTTCTCGGCGGTCTGGCCCATCAGCAGGCCGTTGACCGGGTCGGTCAGGCCTTTCATCAGGCCGATCACCGGCGACAGCAACATGCCCGGACGCAGCCTGGAAAACTGCTTCAGGCGCGCGCCGAGCGTGCGCGTCTGCGCCATCTGCGCGAACCAGCGCACCATCGCGTCGGAATAGAGCAGCGGCGCGCGTGACAGCGCATCGACGCCGCCGGCCAGCACCAGTTGCGAGCGGCCGGACTGGATGTTGGCCATTGCCGAATCGAGCGCCTGCATTCCGCTGGCGCAGTTGCGCATCACCGTCCAGCCCGGCACCTTGAGGCCGCAGCCCATGCGCAGCGCGACCATGCGACCGATGTTGGTTTCGTCCGGCGAGGGGGCGGCGCAGCCGAGGATCACTTCGTCGAGATCGGACGGCTGGAAGGGCTGCCGCGTCAGCAGCACGCGCCCGGCCTGCACCGCCAGGTCGCTGGCCGCGAACGGGCCGGGAGCGCTCTTCGCCTTGAGGAAGGGCGTGCGCGCCCCGTCCACCACATACACGGGTTGAAAGCCCATGCGCTTTCTCCTTTGATTTTTCCGTTCATGAAACGTCCGGGGCGACGGCAAAGCCGTCGCCCCGGACGCTGCGCCGTCTTACGCGGCGGCCTTCTGCGAGGGTTCCGGCGAAGTCGTCCGCTGCGCCGACAGCCCGAAATCCATCGGGAAGTCGTCGACGCGGATGACGATGTCGCGCAATTCGTCGCGGCGCTTGAGCACCGCGTATTCGACATCGGTGACGACACCGGCGGCAAAGGCGGCGTGCGCCAGGTCGCGCACGTTGGCCGCCGGGTTGTCGGCGAAGACGCCGGCCTTCTCCGCGCTGCGGATCTTCGCGTCGACCGGTTCGGCCTCGATGGTCGCCTTCAGCGCCAGTTCGACGGCGCCGACGGCTTCTTCGGCGACTTCCGGCACATAGGCTTCGGCGGTCAGGCGCTCACGCGTCGCCGACGGCTCGATGATCGTCTTCGCCACCTTGTGGCCGAGGTCGTCGGAGGGCACGACATACGGGTGGCCGAACGGGAAGATGATGCGGTTGAGGAAGAAGGCGACGAACTTGCTCGGGTAGTTGGCGGTGACGCCGTCGAAGGCGAGCTGCGCCTTGTACATCGAATCCCAGATCGACCAGTGCATCAGCGGCGCGTCGGCCTGCTGGCGGCCATCGGCCTCGTAACGCTTGAGGGTGGCCGACATCAGGTACATCTGCGCGAGGATGTCGCCGAGACGGGCCGACAGCTTCTCGCGGCGCTTGAGACCGCCGCCGAGGACGAGCATCGAGACATCGGAGAGGAAGGCGAAGGCGGCCGAGAAGCGGGTCAGCTGCTGGTAGTAGCGGCGCGCTTCCGGCGCCACGCCGGCCGGCACCGAGACGAAGCGCGAGCCGGTGATGCCGTGCCACAGTGCGCGGGCACCGTTGGAAATGGTGAAGCCGATGTGCGACCACAGCGCGCGGTCGAACTGGTCGAGGCCTTGCGTCGCGTTCGGGTTCTGCGCCGCCTGCATTTCCTTCAGCACGTACGGGTGGCAGCGGATGGCGCCCTGGCCGAAGAGGATCAGGCTGCGCGTCAGGATGTTGGCGCCTTCGACGGTGATGCCGATCGGCACCTGCTGGTAGGCGCGGCCGAGGAAGTTCGACGGGCCGAGGCAGATGCCCTTGCCGC
>JAVFAT010000113.1:0-6306 GCA_034002385.1 Azospira sp.
GTCGCCGAGGTCCGCCACGCCTTCAACAAGTACGGCGGCAACATGGGCACCGACGGCTGCGTCGCCTTCCAGTTCAAGCACTGCGGTCAGATGCTGTTCGCGCCCGGTACCGACGAGGCGAAGCTGATGGACGCCGCCATCGAGGCCGGCGCCGAGGATGTCGTCACCAACGACGACGGCTCGATCGAGGTCATCACCGCCCCCGGCGATTTCCTGACCGTCAAGGAAGCGCTGGAAGCCGCCGGCTTCACGGCGGAATTCGGCCAGGTGACGATGAAGGCCGAGAACGAAACCGAACTCTCCGGCGAAGACGGCGTCAGGATGCAGAAGCTGCTCGACGTGCTGGAAGCGCTCGATGACGTGCAGGAGGTTTACACCAGCGTCGTCATTGAGGAGTGAAGGTGCGCCGTCCGCGTTCCGGCAAGGCGGCGCTGCGGCGCCGCTTTTTCTTTTCCGGCCGGCCATGCTGCTGAAGCTTGCCCCCTTCCTCTTCATCTTCCTCTGGAGCACCGGCTTCATCGGCGCCAGGTACGGGCTGCCGCACGCCGATCCGCTTTCCTTCCTGCTCGTTCGTTACCTGCTGGTGATCGCGCTGATGACGGCGCTGGCGCTGGCGACGCGGGCGCCGTGGCCGAACGACGCGCGGCGCTGGTTCCACATCGGTGTTTCCGGGGTGCTGGTGCACGCCCTTTATCTCGGCGGCGTCTTCATCGCCATCGGTCACGGCCTGCCGGCCGGGGTCACCGCGCTGGTCGTCGGTATGCAGCCGCTGCTCACCGCCTGCGGCGCCGGCGCCCTGCTCGGCGAGAAGGTGACGGCGCGGCAATGGGGCGGCCTGGCGCTCGGCTTCGTCGGTGTCTTCCTGGTGGTGTCGGGCGGTTTCGGCGGGGCCGGGGCGCCGCTCGGCGCGATGCTGATCCCGGCCGTCGTCGCGCTGCTGGCGATCACCGCCGGCACGCTTTACCAGAAGAAATTCTGCCCGAGCTTCGACCTGCGCACCGGCTCGGTGATCCAGTTCCTGCCGACGGCGGCGCTGACCGCGCTGGCCGTCGCGCTCTTCGGCGAATTCCGCATCGACTGGACGCCGCCCTTCGTCTTCGCGCTCGGCTGGTTGGTGCTGGTGCTCTCGCTCGGTGCCATCAGCCTGCTGAATCTGCTGATCCGCTCGGGCAGCGCGGTGAACGTGGCCAGCCTGTTCTACCTGACGCCGCCGACGACGGCGGCCATTGCCTGGCTGCTGTTTGGCGAAACGCTTGCCGCTCCCGCGCTCGCCGGCATGGGGCTGGCGGTGGCTGGCGTCTGGCTGGCGCGTCGGCGCTAGGGGCGTGATCCGGTCGGGGGGAGGCAGATCGCGGGCGCTATCCGGACGCTATCTGGCCGCGATCCGGACGCGATCCTGCCGTCAACCGCTCCCGAATCGGCCGGAGATTGCAGGAAGCGGGCCGGAAGCGGGCCAGCGGCCGGCCGGAAACCGGCGGGAACAAGGTGGATCAAACCGATCCAGCCCGCGGCAGGGCCGCTAGAATGTCGGCCATGTCCGTCCCGCGTCCGACCCCTTCTCCGCTGCGCCTGCTCGGCATCGACCCCGGCCTTTGCGTCACCGGCTTCGGCGTCGTCGATGCGCTGGGCGGCCGGCTGACCTATGTCGCCAGCGGCTGCATCCGCACCGACGGCAAGCTGTCGCTGCCGGAGCGGCTCGGCATCATCAGTCGCGGCGTCAGCGAGATTGCCGCCGCCTATGCGCCGGCACAGGCGGCGATCGAGGAAGTCTTCCTGAACAAGAATCCCTGGTCCACGCTGCTGCTCGGCCAGGCGCGCGGGGCCGCCATCGGCGCGCTGGTCGGTGCCGGCCTGCCGGTGGCCGAGTACGGAACGATGCAGATAAAACAGGCGGTGGTCGGCCACGGCCGGGCCACCAAGGTGCAGGTGCAGCACATGGTGCGTCGGCTGCTGGCGCTACCCGGCGAGCCGTCGCCGGATGCCGCCGATGCGCTGGCCTGCGCCATCGCGCACGCCCATGGCGGACAGGGGCTGGGCGCGCTATCCTCCGCCGGACGCCGCAGGAGCGGCCGCCTCACTTCTCGCCAGATGCCGACATGATCGCCTCACATCTTCATCCCTTCACCCTTTTCGCGGATAGCCGGACATGATCGGACGCCTCACCGGCACGCTTGCCGCCAAGAATCCGCCGCAGATACTGGTCGACGTAAACGGCGTCGGCTACGAGGTCGACGTGCCGATGAGCACCTTCTACAACCTGCCGGCGGTCGGTGAGCAGCTTGTGCTGCTGACGCATTTCGCGGTGCGCGAGGACGGCCATTTCCTCTACGGCTTCGGCAGCGAGGCCGAACGTTTTGCCTTTCGCCAGCTGGTGAAGATTTCCGGCGTCGGCGCGCGCACCGCGCTCGCCGTGCTCTCCGGCCTCTCCGTCGCCGATCTGGCGCAGGCCGTGGCGGCGCAGGAAAGCGGCCGGCTGACGAAGGTGCCGGGCATCGGCAAGAAAACCGCCGAGCGCCTGCTGCTCGAACTCAAGGGCAAGCTCGCCGAGGTTGCGCCGGGCGCCGCCGCGGCCGTTGCCGGCGGCGATGCGCGGCATGACGTGTTGAATGCGCTGCTTGCGCTCGGCTACAACGAGCGCGAGGCGCAGGCAGCGATGAAACTGCTGCCGGCTGAAATCGGCACCGCCGACGGCATCCGCCAGGCACTGAAATCGCTCTCGAAAGCCTGAAGATGGAACGGTTCCCCCACGCAGCACCTTCATGCCCGGCCGCAAGGGCGCGGGCACGGCGGGAGGCATGATGCAGCAGCGACACACGCAGATCGTCCAGCTGGCGCTCGTCGCCGCCCTCATCGTCGGCTGCATCGCCGTGCTGCTGCCCTTCGTCGGCACGCTGCTTTTCGCCGTCGTCCTCTGCGTCTCCTCGTGGCCGCTCTACGCGCGCCTGCTGAAGGCGATGCGCCAGCGGCACACGCTGGCGGCGCTGCTCATGTCGCTGCTCATGATCCTGCTGCTGGCGGTGCCGATGGGCCTGCTCGCCGGCAATCTGGCGAGCGGCGTCGAGGCGGTGGTTCACTACGTCCGGCCGCTGATCGAGAACGGTCTGCCGGCGGCGCCGCCGGACTGGCTCGCCGGCCTGCCGTGGGTCGGCGCCGAGATCACCGAATACTGGCACCGTCTCGTTGAAAGCCGCGAGGAACTGAACCACACGCTGCGTCAGCTCTTCGATCCGGCACGCAGGGTGGCACTCTCGGCCGTCACCATTTTCGGCCAGGGCCTGTTGCAGCTTCTGCTGGTCATCTTCTTCGTCTTCTTCATCTTCCGCGACGCGCACCACTACGGCCAGGCGCTCCGCACCGCCGTCAGGAAGCTCGGCGGCCGGCTCGGCGAACGGATGCTCGGGCTGGCGCGCTCGACCATCACCGGCGTCATGGTCGGCATCGTCGGCACGGCTGCCGCGCAGGCCACCGTCGGCATGGTCGGCTACCTGATCGCCGGCGTACCGGCGGTGCTGATGCTGACCTTCGCCACCTTCATCTTCGCCATGGTGCCGGTGGTCGGGCCGACGCTGATCTGGGGCGGCGCCGCCTTCTGGCTCTACGAGCAGGGGCAGACCGGCTGGGCCATTTTCATGCTGCTCTGGGGCGTGCTCGGCATCTCCAGCGTGGACAACTTCATCCGGCCCATCCTCATTTCGCGCACCGCCGCGCTGCCGCTGCTGCTGATCGTCGTCGGCGTCTTCGGTGGCGTGCTCGTCTTCGGCTTCATCGGCATTTTCCTTGGCCCGACGCTGCTGGCGCTCGGGCTGACGCTGATCCGCGAATGGATTGCCGACAAGGATGCCGACCTCAACCACAGCATCGCGCCATGATCGAAACCGACAAGTTCTCCGGGCGACTCGTCGCGCCCGCCGTTTCGCCGCAGGATGACGCCATCGAGCGCGCGCTGCGGCCGAAGCGGCTGGCCGACTACGTCGGTCAGGCGAAGATCCGCGAGCAGCTGGAAATCTTCATCCAGGCAGCGCGGAACCGCAGCGAATCGCTCGATCACGTGCTGCTCTTCGGCCCGCCGGGGCTGGGCAAGACGACGCTGGCGCACATCGTCGCCGCCGAGATGGGCGTGAACCTGCGGCAGACCTCGGGGCCGGTGCTCGAACGCGCCGGCGACCTCGCCGCCATCCTGACCAATCTCGAAGCGAACGACGTGCTGTTCATCGACGAGATCCATCGTCTGTCCCCGGTGGTCGAGGAAATCCTCTACCCGGCGATGGAGGATTTCCAGATCGACATCATGATCGGCGAAGGGCCGGCGGCGCGTTCGGTCAAGCTTGACCTGCCGCCGTTTACGCTGGTCGGCGCCACCACCCGCGCCGGCATGTTGACCAACCCGCTGCGCGACCGCTTCGGCATCGTCGCCCGGCTGGAGTTCTACACCGCCGACGAACTGGCGACCATCGTCCGCCGCTCGGCGCAGTTGCTGAACGTCAACACCGAGGACGAAGGCGCGCGCGAGATCGCCCGCCGCTCGCGCGGCACGCCGCGCATCGCCAACCGCCTGCTGCGCCGCGTGCGCGACTACGCCGAGGTGAAGAGCACGGGCACGGTCAGTGCCGGTATCGCCGATGCCGCGCTCGCCATGCTCGATGTCGATGCCGCCGGCCTTGACCTGATGGATCGCAAGCTGCTCTCGGCGGTGATCGACAAGTTCGGCGGCGGACCGGTCGGCGTCGACAACCTCGCCGCCGCCATCGGCGAGGCGCGCGATACCATCGAGGACGTGCTCGAACCCTTCCTGATCCAGCAGGGCTACCTGCAACGCACGCCGCGCGGCCGCGTTGCCACGCCGGCCATCTACCGCCACCTCGGTCTTGACGCGCCGGGCCGCGACACCGCCCAGGGCGCGCTCTGGAACGAACGCTGAAGGCCGCGGAAGCGCACCGATCATCATGTCCGCCGACCTTTCCGCCGGCTCCCGCGTCGAACGCGGAGCACGATAGCGCGCCATGCCCAGGCTTCACTCCCTGCACGCCCGGATACTCTTCGGCTACGTTCTCGTCGGGCTGCTCTTCGTCGCGCTCGTCGTCAGCGCGCTGATCGACTTTCGCCGGCTGGAAGAAAAAATCAACGACCAGCAGCACGTTGTCGACCTGCACAACGAGGTGCGCTACGCGCGGCGGATGGAGAAGAACTACCTGCTCTACCGCAAGAACGGCGACCTCGCCGAGGCCATCGAACGCACCGACAAGGCGTTGGCGCTGCTCCGGCAACTGCCGCCGCAGGTATCCGACGCGGAAATCCGCGAGAGTACCGACGAGACGCTGACGCACTACCGCGAACTGCTCATCGAGATGGCCAACGCCGACCGCTACGGGCGCACGCCGGAAACGGTGATCGAGGATCTGCTGGTCTCCGGCTCGCGGATGCTGGCGCTCGGCGAAAGGCTCGACGCCGAGGCGCGCGAGCTGCTCGAAAGCGCCGTCGCCATGCACCACGGCAACCTGCAATGGACGATCGTCACCGCCATCGCGCTGGCCATCGCCACCGGCGTGCTCATCACGCAGAGCGTGGTGCAGCCGCTGCGCACCATCGAGGGCAGCCTGAAGCGCGTCGCCACCGGCGAGACCGGCCGCCTCGACCACGCCTCGGAAGACCGCGAGATCGGCTCGCTGACCGACGCCATCAACCGCACGCTGAACGAACTCGACGAGCGGCAGAAGGGCATCGTCCGCTCCTCGCGGCTGGTCGCGCTCGGCACCATGCTCTCCGGCGTCGCCCACGAGCTGAACAATCCGCTGTCGAACATTTCGACCTCGTGCCAGATCCTGCTCGAAGAAGTCGACGATCTGCCCGAGGACATCCGCCGCGATCTGCTCGGGCAGATCGACGGCGAAGTGCTGCGCGCGCAGCGCATCGTCGGCACGCTGCTCGATTTCGCCCGCGAGCGCCAGTACGAGCGTATCGAGACGCCGCTGCGTGCGCTGATGGACGAGGTGCTGCAGCTGACGCGCAACCAGACGCCGGCTGGTGCGCACCTCGTCGTCGACATCCCCGGCGACCTCTCGATCAGCGTCGATCGCCAGCGTTTCCAGCAGGTGCTCATCAACCTGCTGCAGAATGCCGCCGGTGCCATCGGGCCGACCGGCAACATCCGGGTCATCGCCCGCCGTGCGACGACGGCGGACGGCGCCGGCACGCGCATCACCGTTGCCGACGACGGCCCCGGCATCGCGCCGGAAAACCTGCCGCGCATCTTCGACCCCTTCTTCTCGACCAAGCCGGTGGGCAAGGGCACCGGACTCGGCCTGTTCA
>JAVFAT010000114.1:0-1641 GCA_034002385.1 Azospira sp.
GCCGACATCGGCGGCCTGCGCGACTGGGCGAAGGCGGTCGTGCTGATGGGCTGCGCCGCCGGCCTGGCTTCCTTGCGCGGCATCGTGCCCGATGCCTTGGCCATCGTCCTTGCGTCCGCGTTGATGCTGCTTGGCCAGTTGCTGCTGGTGACCGGCCTCCTGCGCTACATCGGGCGTACACCGCAGTGGCGGCCGGCGCTCGACGCGGTGCTCGGCCTCGTGCTGCTGATCGCCTGGCTGACCTGGGGCAGCCCGAGCTATCCGGGGCGCATCTTCATCATGTCGCTCGCGCATGTCGCCTTCTTCGCCCTCGGTGCCTGGCTGGCGCGGCAGGCACAACCGGCCGGCCTCGGGCGCGGGCTGCTGGTCGCCACCTTCGCGCTCGGCGCGGCCATCGCCGTGCTGCGCATCGCCACGCTGACAACCGACTTTGCCGGTGCCGACGAGGCCTTCGACCGCGACCCGATCCAGCAGATCTACCTCGCCGCCTTCTCGCTCGGCATCCTCGGTCTTTCGATCGGCTTCATCCTGATCGCCAGCGAACGGCTGCGCGAGGCGCTGGAATACCTGGCGACGCGCGACCCGATGACCGGCGCGCTGAACCGCCGCGCCTTCTTCATCCGCGCGGAACTCGAATGGGCACGCGCGGCGCGCACGCAGCGTCCGCTGGCGGCGATCGCCGCCGACATCGATTTCTTCAAGAAGGTGAACGACACCTGGGGTCATCAGGTCGGCGACCGGGTGATCGTCGATTTCGCGCGGCGGGCCGGCGGCATGTTGCGCCCGTCCGACATCCTCTCGCGCTTCGGCGGCGAGGAATTTATCATCCTGCTGCCGGAAACCGGCCTTGCCGACGCCTGCCGTGTCGCCGAACGCATCCGGCAGGAAATCGAAGGCGGGGAACGCAGCAAACCAGGCAAGGGCGGCAAGCAGCGGCGCGAGCGGCGGCACGGGCAGCCCTCCGGGGAAACGCTGCCTCCCTTCACTGTCAGCCTCGGCGTCGCCGTGGCGGGCGGCAGCGGCCCGGCCGATCTGGAAAGTCTGCTGGCGGCGGCCGACGCGGCGCTCTACCGGGCCAAGCAGGGCGGTCGCAACCGCGTCGAATCCTGAGACGGGGCCACGCCCACGCGGCCGCGGATGGCCCGCTTCCACCCTTCGCCCCCTTCCCCGAAGAAGGACGGGGCGAGCCGGGGAGGCTTTCGCCGCCAGCGCCGCTCCGCCTGAGTGGGCGCACGCTCACCTGCTATACTGCGCGCCCACGCACACTGCCCGGAGCCGCCATGTCTGCCACCCCGCCCTGCCCGCAATGCACGCTGGAAAACACCTACCCGGACGGCGCCAATTTCGTCTGCGCCGACTGCGGCTTCGAGTGGCCGCAGACCGGCGCCGCCGCGCCGGACGACGCGGCCCGCATCGTCCGTGACGCCAACGGCACCGTGCTGAACGACGGCGACGCGGTGGTGCTGGTCAAGGATCTGAAGGTCAAAGGCTCGTCGATCACGCTCAAGCAGGGCACCAAGGTGAAAAGCATCCGCCTCGTCGGCGAGGGCGACCACGAGGTCGACTGCCGCATGGACGGCGGCAGCTTCATGCTCAAGGCCTGCTTCCTGAAGAAGGTGTAGGCCGGCGGGGCGCCCTGCG
>JAVFAT010000114.1:1741-6297 GCA_034002385.1 Azospira sp.
ATTCAACATTCAATATTCAGAGCGCCGCAAAAGCATTCACATTCAGATACCCGACCCGCCCTCCTCCAGCGGGTGCTCACTACCGGTAAAAACCCTGACCTGACGCGGCTTCATCCAGACACGCAACCCTTTGGCGAGGGCAAGCGCGTCGGCGCGTTCGCGTGTCAGCTCGACCTCGACGGCCTCGCTGCCATGCAGCAGTTCGACGCGCACCGTCGGGCCGATGGCGTGCACATCCTGGATCAGTCCCTCCAGCCCGCCGGCCACCGGCTCATGCCCGATATCGATCTCGTGCGGGCGGACGAAGGCGACCTCGCCCGCGCCGGCGTTGCCGACGTCGGCCCATTCGCCTTCTGCGCGGCAGTGGAAGACGTTCACGTTGCCGAGGAACTGGTAGACGAAGGGCGAGGCCGGCCTTGAATACACCTCGTCCGGCGAGCCGATCTGCTCGATGCGGCCGTGGTTCATGACGACGACGCGGTCGGCCACTTCCAGGGCCTCCTCCTGATCGTGCGTGACGAACACGGAGGAGATGTGCATTTCGTCGTGCAGCCGGCGCAACCAGCGGCGCAGCTCCTTCCTGACCTTGGTGTCGAGCGCGCCGAAAGGTTCGTCGAGCAGCAACACCTTCGGCTCGACGGCGAGCGCGCGGGCGAGCGCGATGCGCTGCCGCTGACCGCCGGAAAGCTGCGACGGATAGCGGTCGGCCAGCCAGTCGAGCTGGACGAGGCCGAGCAGGTCCATCACGCGTTTCCTGATTTCGGCTTCGGCCGGCCGCTCCTTCTTCGTCTTGACGCGCAGGCCGAAGGCAACGTTCTCGAACACCGTCATGTGGCGGAACAGCGCGTAGTGCTGGAAGACGAAGCCGACCTTGCGGTCGCGCGCGTGCAGGTGCGTCGCTTCCTGGCCGGAGAACAGCACCTCGCCCGCATCGGCCGTTTCCATGCCGGCGATGATGCGCAGCAGCGTCGTCTTGCCGCATCCCGACGGACCGAGCAGCGCGACCAGTTCGCCGGTGGGAATTTCCAGGTTGATGCCGTCGAGCGCGACGAAGTTGCCGAAGCGTTTGGAGATGTTCTGGATGGTGATGCTCATGTTTGAACCCGTGAAGAGTCAGGAGTGAGGAGAGAGGAGTCTGCGGCGCGACGGCGGGAGGGGTTGCTCCTCTCTCCTCACGCCTCGCTCCTCACCGCTTCGGGCGGCAAATCCGCCTCCAGCATTTGCGTTTCCTTCCGCATCCGCCACTCGACGATGGTCTTGGCGACCAGCGTCACCACCGCCAGCAGCGCCAGCACCGAAGCGGCGGCAAAGGCGCCGACGGCGTTGTATTCGTTGTAGAGGATCTCGACGTGCAGCGGCAGCGTGTTCGTCTCCCCGCGAATGTGGCCGGAAACCACCGACACCGCGCCGAATTCGCCAAGTGCGCGCGCGTTGGCGAGGATCACCCCGTAGAGCAGGCCCCACTTGATGTTCGGCAGCGTCACGCGGCGGAACATCTGCCAGCCGGAGGCGCCGAGCGAAACGGCCGCCTCTTCCTCCTCGCGCCCCTGTGCCTGCATCAGCGGGATCAACTCGCGGGCGACGAAGGGAAAGGTGATGAACAGCGTCGCCAGGATCATGCCCGGCACGGCGAAGATGATGCGGATCTCGTTCTCGGAAAGCCACGGCCCGAACCAGCCACGGGCGCCGAAGAGCAGGATGAAGAGCATCCCGGCAACCACCGGCGACACGGCGAACGGCAGGTCGATGAGCGTGGTCAGCAGGCTCTTGCCGCGGAAGTCGAAGCGGGCGATGGCCCAGGCGGCGGCGACGCCGAAGAGCACGTTGAACGGCAGCACGACGAGCGCGATGAGCAGCGAGAGCACGACCGCGTGCCGCGTTTCCGGCTCGGCGAGCGCATCGAGATAGGCCGGCAGGCCGGCAGCCAGCGCCTCGACGAAGACGGCGACGAGCGGCAGGCCGAGAAAGAGCAGCAGGAAAGCGAGAGCGACCGCCGTCAGGGTGAGGCGCACCCAGCGCGGCTCGGCGTTGGCGCGGCGGGCATTCATGGCGCCACCGCCCGGCCGCCCGAAGTGGGCGCCACACCATCACCCGGAAGCCGCGCCAGCGGCTGAACCGAAATCGCCCCCTTCCTCGGGAAGGGGGTGGGGGGGAAGGTGCCCGCAGCTCCCGCCGGGCCGCCCCAAGGGAGCTGCGAAGCCGGACCCGGAAGCCGCGCCAGCGGCTGAACCGTAATCGCCCCCTTCCTCGGGAAGGGGGAGGGGGGGAAGGTGCAAATCATCAAGCTCTCCCCTTGTGCCGGTTGGCCGCCCACCACTGCAGGGCGTTGATCGCCAGCAGCATGACGAAGGAAATGACCAGCATGACCACGGCCAGGGCCGTGGCGCCGACCACATCCTGCTGTTCAAGCTTGGCGATGATGAGCAGCGGCGTGATCTCGGAAACCATCGGCAGGTTGCCGGCGATGAAGATGACCGATCCGAACTCGCCGATGGCGCGCGAGAAGGCGAGCGTGAAGCCGGTGAGCAGCGCCGGCAGGATGGCCGGCAGGATGATCCTGACGAAGGTCTGCCCGCGCGAGGCGCCAAGCGAGGCGGCGGCTTCCTCGATTTCCGGCTCGATGTCCTCGATCACCGGTTGCAGCGTGCGCACGATGAACGGCAGCGTGACGAAGGCGAGCGCAACGACGATGCCGTAGGGCGTGTAGGCGACCTTTAGCCCAAGCGGTTCCAGGTGGCGGCCGATCCAGCCGTTGCCGGCGTAGAGCGTGGCCAGCGTGATGCCGGCAACCGCCGTCGGCAGCGCGAAGGGCAGATCGACGAAGGCATCGACCAGGCTCTTGCCCGGAAACGGATAGCGCACCAGCACCCAGGCCACCAGCGTGCCGAAGACGGCGTTGATCGACGCCGCCGCGAACGAGGCGCCGAAAGTGACGCGGTAGGAAGCCAGTGCCTGGTCGGTGGTGGCGATCTGCCAGAACTCGGCAAAACTGAGCGAACCCGCCTTCAGCACCAGCCCGCCGAGCGGAATCAGCACCAGCAGCGAAAGATAGACGAGCGTGTAGCCGAGCGAGAGGCCGAAGCCGGGCAGCACGCGAGGCGCGGCGGAAGGAGCGGAAGCCATGAAAATGGGAAGAGAAGGCTAGGGGAAGATCGTTAAACCTTCTCTCACTTTACGCCATAGACCTGATCGAACGAACCGCCATCCTTGAAGTGCGCCGGGAAGGCCTTGGCCCAGCCGCCGAAGACTTCATCGACCGAGAAGGTCCTGATCGCCGGAAACTGTGCGGCGTAATTCTTCAACACCTCGGGATCGCGCGGCCGCAGGTAGTTCCTGGCGGCGTTTTCCTGCCCATCCTTCGACCACAGGTATTCGAGATAGGCCTGCGCTTCCTTGCGGGTGCCCTTCCTTTCGACCACCTTCTCGACGATGGCGACCGGAAACTCGGTGAGGATGGAAATCGAGGGATAGACCACCTCGAACTCGCCACGGCCGAATTCACGGGCAATCAGCTCGGCTTCGGACTCGAAGGTGACGAGCACGTCGCCGATGCGGCGCTGGATGAAGGTGCTCGTCGCATCGCGGCCACCGGCGGCGAAGAGCGGCGCATTCTTCAGGAGCCGGCCGACAAATTCGCGCGCCGAGGCATCGCTGCCGCCCGGCTGCTTCAATGCGTAGCCCCAGGCGGCAAGGTAGGAATAGCGGCCGTTGCCGGTGTTCTTCGGGTGCGGCAGGATCAGCTGCACGCCCGGCTTCGCCAGATCGTCCCAGTCCTTCAGCGCCTTCGGGTTGCCCTTCCTGACGATGAACACCATCGTCGAGGTGTAGGGCGAGGCGCCGTTCTGGAAACGCTTCGCGTAATCGGCGGCGACCAGCCCCCGTTCGACAAGGAAATCGATGTCGGTCGCCTGGTTCATCGTCACCACGTCGGCCTCCAGACCGTCGGCGACGGCGCGCACCTGCTTGGTCGAACCGGCGTGCGACTGCTTCAGCTCGATGGCCTTGCCGGTCTTCGCCTTCCAGTGCTTCTGGAACAGCGGGTTGTAGTCCTTGTAGAAGTCGCGGGCGACATCGTAGGAAACATTGAGCAGCGACTGATCGGCGAAGGCCGGAACGGCGAGGCCGAGGGCAAGCGCGGCGGCAGCGAATTTGCGGGCGATGGATTTCATGACACGGTTCCGGAAGCGTTGCGGGGGAGGAACCGGCACTATAATCAGCCGAACATAGACGCACAAAGCATATTTTACGATTTATTTATTCCATAAAAGGAATAAGACGCCCGAAAAAATGCCGCCCGGCGCACCGGGCGGCGAATCACAGAGGTCGGGCGAGCGCACCCGCAGGCGCGCAGCCAGCGATCAGAAGCTGTGGTTGATGCCGGCGGTGAAGATGCTGTTCTTCTCGCCAGGATTGCCGGCGAGAATGCCCCAGGCAGCGGCGGCCGGAAGGACGTCGCCGTTGTCGATGACACCGTAGGAGGTGTACAGCGTGGTGCGCTTCGACAGCGAGTGACGGTAACCGACTGCCCAGCCGTCGGAGCTATCCGCACCGCTGCG
>JAVFAT010000115.1:0-6263 GCA_034002385.1 Azospira sp.
TGTCCCGGTAGATGAGCACGATCAGGACGACGACCACGAACAGCAGCAGCGCCCCGAGCAAGCGCAACTGCCGGTTGGCCGAATGGCCGGCGGCCGATGCGCCGTTCTTCGCGCCTGCCGCCTTGCCGCCCCTGACGGCACCCGCCGCATCGGAAGCCACCCCGTCCCCCCCGGAACCGGAACGTTTCAGTGTGAAGGCCATGTCTGGCTCCTTTTTCTTCGTTTGTCGTCGCTGGCGTCGTTCATCGTGCGTCGCCCCTCCGCCTCATCCGTCCCGTCCAGCCTCATTCAGCCCGTTCAGCCCATTCAGTCCTGTCCCGCTCCATCCGGCCCGGCCACCATCGCAGGGCGCAAGCGTGCCGCGCTCGCCCGGCCTCAGATGCCGATCTCCATGAACGCCGGGTCGGCCAGCAGCCGGCGGACGTCCAGCCGGCGCCAGTTCCGCCCTTCGGCGTCGGCAAAACGGCCGGTTTCCCAGGGCGCCGCCGTATCCGGCAGGGGCAGCGGCGTGAACTGCCCGGCGTTGCGCAGGCCAAGTATCCGCGAAACCAGCAGCGCCGCGTTGCTGCCGTGGCGGACACCGACGAGCAGCAAGCGGGCAGCGCCGGTGACCGGCGTCGGCTCGCCGCTGGCGAAGGCGGAAAAATCGGTAACGGCGTAGAGATTGCCGCGAACGTTGGCGAGGCCCGCGAACCACGGGAAAGTCAGCGGCACCGTCGCCAGCGGCGGCAGGGAGACGATTTCCCCGCTGTCCGGAAGATCGAGCAGCCAGTGCTCGCCGCCGGCCTGCACGCCGAGCAGACCGCTGCCCACCGGCCCTCTGGCGGCGCTGGAAAGGCGCTCGGCAAGATGCTCCTGGAAGGCCCGCAGGCTGATTCTCCTGGCCATGCCGGTGAGCCGCCGCTCAGAGGGCGGCGATCCTGGCCAGCAGATCCTCGGGATCGACCGGCTTGACCAGATAATCCTGCGCACCCTGGCGCAGCCCCCAGATCTTGTCGGTTTCCTGGCTCTTGGTGGTGCAGACGAAGACCGGGATGTCCTTCGTTTCCTCGTCGCGGGTCAGCGTGCGGGTCGCCTGGTAGCCGTTCAGGCCGGGCATCACCACGTCCATGATGATCAGGTCGGGGCGCTCGGACTTGGCCTTGGCGATGCCCTCTTCGCCGCTTTCGGCGGTGACGACCTGGTAGCCCTTGCCAACCAGCAGCTCAACCATGAAATGGCGTTCGGTGGGGGAATCGTCGACGACGAGGATTTTCTTGACGGGCATGTCATTTCTCCGCTGAGCGAATGATGGATGGCGGCCCTACGCCGGCTGCGGCGCGAAGCTGGCCACCGCCTGGAGCAGGCTGTCCTTGGTGAACGGTTTGGTGAGGTACTGGTCGGAGCCGACCATGCGACCGCGCGCGCGGTCGAAGAGGCCATCCCGGGAAGAGAGCATGATGACCGGCGTGGAACGGAAGCGGGGGTTCTTCTTGATCAGCGCGCAGGTCTGGTAGCCGTCGAGCCGGGGCATCATGATGTCGCAGAAGATGATGTCCGGTCGATGGTCGACGATCTTCGCCAGCGCGTCGAAACCGTCCTCGGCGAGCAGCACCTCGCTGCCGGCCTGCATCAGGAAGATTTCGGCGCTGCGCCGGATGGTGTTGCTGTCGTCGATGACCATCACCTTGACGCCGCGCAGCCTGGCCGTTTCCGCCGCCTCGGGCACGGCCTCCGCCACCGCTTCTGCCACCGCCTCTGTCATCGTTACCGCCTCAGTCAATTCCGCTCTCCGTCCGCCGCCACCGGTATCCCCGAAAGCCTTTCCGGCGATCAGACGGCCCCGGACACGAGCCTCGCAATATACCGTACACCGCCGGGCAGCCGCAGCGCCGCATACCGTTGCCATCCGGCCCGCCGGGCGGCGCGGCGCGCCTTATCGCGGGCTGGCGCCTCGGGTAGAATCTCCGCTTTCCGCTGCGCTCCGGCCAGCCTTCAGCCACCTGCCCGCTCCCACTCCCGCTGCCGACCCCGGCCAGCGCCGCGCATGAACCAGAACATCCGACCGATTCCGCCCATCGTCCTCAGCTTCGCCGCCAGCGACCCGTCAGGCGGCGCCGGGGTGCAGGCCGACCTGATGACGCTCTCGTCGATGGGCTGCCATCCGCTGTCGGTCATCACCGCCATCACCGTTCAGGACACGCTCGGCGTCGAAGCCGTGCACGCGCTCGACGCCGACTGGGTCGAGGATCAGGCGCGCGCGGTGCTGGAGGACATGCCGGTGGCCGCCTTCAAGATCGGCCTGCTCGGCAGCGTCGAGAACGTTTCGGTGGTCGCCGAGATCCTCGCCGACTATCCGGACATTCCGGTGGTCTTCGACCCGGTGCTCGCCTCCGGACGCGGCGACGAGCTGTCGACCGAGGAGATGATCGAGGCCATGCGCGAGATGCTGCTGCCGCAGACGACGGTGCTGACGCCGAACAGCATGGAAGCGCGCCGGCTGGCCGAGGAAGACGGCGACGAGGACGAAGGTGAGGGCGAGGCGGCGCTTCCCGAACTTGCCGGCTGCGCGCAGCGCCTCATCAGCTACGGCTGCGAATACGTGCTCGTCACCGGCACGCACGAGAACACGACCAAGGTCATCAACACGCTCTACGGCGAACACGGCCTGATCCGCAGCGACCGCTGGCAACGCCTGCCCGGCAGCTACCATGGCTCGGGCTGCACGCTGGCTTCGGCCATCGCCGCCGCCCTGGCGAACGGGCTGGACGTCGCCGATGCCGTGCGCGAAGCGCAGGAATACACCTGGCAGACGCTGGCCGCCGGCTTCCGCCCGGGCATGGGGCAGCACATCCCCGACCGCTTCTTCTGGGCGCGCGCCGAAGACGTGGAAGACGAGCCGGAAGAGGGCGCAGGCGCGGATGCAAAAGTCGATGAATCCTGATTTGCGCGGGCTGTACGCGATCACGCCGACGGAGCCGGACGAAGCCCGCCTGCTGGCGCTGGCCGCCGACGCCGTGCGCGGCGGCGCGGCGCTGCTGCAACTGCGCGACAAGACCGCCGACGCCGGCCGGCGCCTGCGGCTGGCCGGCGCGCTGCGAACGATCTGCCGCGAACACGGCGCCCGCTTCATCGTAAACGACGATCTCGAACTGGCGCTGGCCGTCGATGCCGACGGTGTGCACCTCGGCGCCGACGACGGCGATCTTGCCGCCGCCCGCCGCGCGCTGCCGGCCGGCCGGCTGCTCGGCGCCTCGTGCTACGCCGATTTCGAACTGGCCCGCCACGCCGCCGCCCTGGGCGCCGACTACGTCGCCTTCGGCGCCGTCTGCCCGTCGCCGACCAAACCGGATGCAGTGCGCGCGCCGCTCGATCTCTTTACGCGCTGCCGCGCCGAACTGCAGGTGCCGGCCTGCGCCATCGGCGGCATCACGCTTGCCGCCGCGCCCGGCATCATCGCCGCCGGCGCCGGCCTGCTCGCCGTCATCACCGATCTTTTCGCCGCTCCCGACATCGCCGGCCGGGCGGCAGCCTATCAACGACTGTTCGAGGAAACACGACATGACCACGCGCAATGAACAACTCTTCGCCGCCGCCCAGCGGCACATTCCCGGCGGCGTGAACTCGCCGGTGCGCGCCTTCCGCTCGGTCGGCGGCACGCCCTGCTTCTTCAGGGAAGGCAAGGGGCCGCACGCCTGGGACGCCGACGGCAAGCGTTACACCGATTACGTCGGCTCCTGGGGGCCGCTGATCCTCGGCCACGCGCACCCCGAAGTGGTGCGCGCGGTGCAGGAATCGGCGGCACACGGCCTCTCGTTCGGCGCGCCGACCGAGGCCGAGATCGAGATCGCCGACCTGCTCTGTGAACTGCTGCCGGGCATGGACATGGTGCGTCTGGTGTCTTCCGGCACCGAGGCGACGATGAGCGCCATCCGCCTCGCCCGCGGCTACACCGGCCGCGACGTGCTGATCAAATTCGAGGGCTGCTACCACGGCCATTCCGACTCGTTGCTGGTGAAAGCCGGCTCCGGCCTGCTCACCTTCGGCAACCCGTCTTCCGGCGGCGTGCCGGCCGACCTCGCGCAGCACACGCTGGTGCTCGACTACAACGACCCGCAGCAGCTCGCCGATGCGTTCGCAAAACACCCTGGCCGCATCGCCGCGGTGATCGTCGAGCCGGTCGCCGGCAACATGAACCTGATCGCGCCGAAGCCGGAATTCCTCAAGGCCATGCGCGAGTTGTGCACGCAGCACGGCGCCGTGCTCATCTTCGACGAGGTGATGACCGGCTTCCGCGTCGGCCCGCAGTGCGCACAGGGTTACTACGGCATCGCGCCGGATCTGACCACGCTCGGCAAGGTGATCGGCGGCGGGATGCCGGTCGGTGCCTTCGGCGGCCGGCGCGAGATCATGGAGAAGATCGCGCCGCTCGGCCCCGTGTATCAGGCCGGCACGCTCTCGGGCAACCCGGTGGCGGTGGCCGCCGGCCTGGCCACGCTGAAGCTGATTGGCCAGCCGGGCTTTTACGAGTCGCTCTCGAAGAAAACACTTCGCTTGGTCGACGGCCTCGTCGGCGCGGCGAAAAAGCACGGCGTCGATTTCGCCGCACAGGCGGTCGGCGGCATGTTCGGCGTCTACTTCGCCAAGGCCTGCCCGACCAGCTACACGGAAGTGATGGCCTGCGACAAGGACGCCTTCAACCGCTTCTTCCACGCCATGCTGGAAGCCGGCCACTACTTCGCGCCGTCGGCCTTCGAGGCCGGCTTCGTCTCGGCCGCGCACAGCGAAACCGACATCGACGAGACGATCGCCGCCGCCGAGGCGTGGTTCGCCGGGCAATGAGTCAGACCATCGCCTGGCTCGTGCTCTTCGTCGCCGGTCTGTGCGAGATCGGCTGGGCGGTCGGGCTGAAATACACCGAGGGCTTCACGCGGCTGTGGCCCTCGCTCGGCACCGTCGTCGCCATGATCGTCTCGTTGGCCCTGCTCGGCCTGGCGCTGAAGACGCTGCCGCTGGGCACCGCCTACGCGGTGTGGACCGGCATCGGCGCCGTCGGCACGGCCATCCTCGGCATCTGCCTGTTCAACGAGCCGCGCGACGCGCTGCGGCTCGCCTGCATCGCGCTGATCGTCGCCGGCATCGTCGGTCTCAAGCTGGTGACGCCGGCGCCGGATTGACCGGATTGACCGGATTGACCGGGCTGGCCGGCTTGACCAAACTGCCCGTTCAAACGCGCCGACGGCAACCTGCCGGACATCGGCACGAAATACGCCTTGCCTATTCTGCCCCCACCGACTAAACATCAGGATCACCGGGGGAAAGGGGGGCGTCATGGAAAACGCGAACGGATTCAAGGCAGCCAGCCGTCACTTTGCGGTACAGACGCTGTTCAACGCCTGCTATGCCGAAACCCTCCAGGTCGCCGCCCGCGTGCTCCGGCGCGACGGCATGTCGTGCGACTGCCGGCCGGTGGAAAAGCTGGCCAACCTGGAAGCGCAGGGTCTTCTGCCACCCGGATCGCTCGATACGCTCTACGAAAGCTGCACGAACTGCCGCCGCACGCTGGACAAGGCAGCGGACGCCTACGAAAGTGGCGACGCAGAAGCACTGCGCGTGCGGCTGCGCGAATACCGGCAGGCGGCAGGCGCCGTGCGCGACGAATTGATCCGGTTGGCGGGCTAACAGCGAACCGTGCGCTGTTCGGCCCGGGTGCACGAGGGGGTTTCATCGTAGCGTTCCTGGGCTTGCGCGCGGGCAGGAGAGGGTTTGCTGCCTTGTTTCTCGGCAGAGGGAGTACCCAGGAGGCAAGCCGTTTTGTCGTTGCCGCTTTGTTGCTACCGGCTGCCGGTGTGTGCCTTCCGTTGCTCCTCTGCCGTTGCCGTACCTTTTGCCCTCACCCGAGGGGGTTCCCGCTTTGGTTTGCGCCGTTTCAGGCGTTTTCGCTTTTTTCGTCGCTTTGTTTCGCGCGATTCTTTCGTGCCTTTCCTGGCGTTGGTGCTTCTTTTGCCGCCGTGTTCCGCGTCATTCTTTCGCCCTTTCTGGCGCTGGCGCTTCTTTTGCCGCTGTGCTCGGCGTCATTCTTTCGCCCGTCCTGGCGTTTGCGCTTCTTTTACCGCCGTGTTCCGCGCCTGACGCGCGGGCGTACTTTCTTTTGCTTTGCCAAAAGAAAGTAGCCAAAGAAAAGGCGACCCTGGTTCAGCGGTCGGCTACGCCGACTGCCCTGCGCTACTCGAAGGGCCGGGCGGCTGGCTAAACTCGGCCCTGCGGGCCTCAAACAACGCCAG
>JAVFAT010000116.1:0-6226 GCA_034002385.1 Azospira sp.
CCCCGGTTGGACTGCCGTGGATCACTCCACGTGGTAGTTCGGTGCTTCCTTGGTGATCTGAACGTCGTGCACATGCGACTCGCGCACGCCGGCCGAGGTGATCTCGACGAATTCGGCGCGCTGGTGCATCTGGTCGATCGTCGCGCAGCCCAGATAGCCCATCGACGAGCGCAGGCCGCCCATCAGCTGGTGGATCACGGCCAGCGCCGTGCCCTTGTAGGGGACGCGGCCTTCGATGCCTTCGGGAACCAGCTTGTCGACGTTGGCCGTCGTGTCCTGGAAATAGCGGTCGGCGGCGCCGGCGGCCATCGCGCCGATCGAACCCATGCCACGGTACGACTTGTACGAGCGGCCCTGGTACAGCTCGACCTCGCCCGGCGCTTCCTCGGTGCCGGCAAGCAGACCGCCGAGCATGACGGCGTTGGCGCCGGCGGCGATGGCCTTGGCGATGTCGCCCGAGTAGCGGATGCCGCCGTCGGCGATCAGCGGAACGCCGGTGCCCTTGAGCGCCTCGGCAACGTTATGCACGGCGGTGATCTGCGGCACGCCGACGCCGGCGACGATGCGCGTGGTGCAGATCGAACCGGGGCCGATGCCAACCTTGACGCCATCGGCGCCGGCATCGATCAGTGCACGCGCGGCAGCGGCGGTGGCGATGTTGCCGCCGATCACCTCGACCCCCGGCAGGTTGCGCTTGACCCACTGCACGCGGTCGAGCACACCCTGCGAGTGGCCGTGCGCGGTATCGACGACGATCACGTCGACGCCGGCTTCGGCCAGCAGCTCGGCGCGCTCCTCGGTGCCTGCACCGACGCCGATGGCGGCACCGACGAGCAGGCGGCCGTGGATGTCCTTGGCGGCGTTCGGGTTCTCGGTGGACTTGAGGATGTCCTTGACGGTGATCAGGCCGCGCAGCTCGAAGTCGTCATTGACCACCAGCACCCGTTCGAGCCGGTGCTTGTGCATCAGCACCTTGGCCTCTTCCGGGTTGCAGCCTTCCTTCACCGTGATCAGGCGGTCGCGCGGGGTCATGATGTTGGCCACCGGCTGGTCGAGACTGGTCTCGAAGCGCAAATCGCGGTTGGTGACGATACCGACGACGATCTTGCCTTCCAGCACCGGCAGGCCGGAAATCCGGTGCGTGCGGGTCAGCGCCAGAACGTCGCGCACGGTCATCGTCGGTGCGATGGTGATCGGGTCCTTCAGCACGCCCGACTCGAAACGCTTGACCTTCGACACCTCGGTCGCCTGCGACTTCGGCGGCAGGTTCTTGTGCACGATGCCGATGCCCCCTTCCTGCGCCAGCGCGATGGCCAGCCGGGCTTCGGTAACGGTATCCATGGCGGCGGACACCAGCGGCAGGTTCAGGCTCAGCTTGCGCGTCAGACGTGTTCTCAGGCTGACGTCGCGCGGAAGGATTGCAGAATGGGCGGGTACGAGAAGGACGTCGTCGAACGTCAACGCCTTTTGGATGACACGCATGACCTTTTATTCCGGGGTTACAAAAACGTATTATAGCGCACGCCCCGCCGCCTCCGGACAGCCATGCTCCTGCCGACCCTCCCGCGTATCGCCCTGCTCCTCGCCTGCCTCGCCCTCCCGGCGCACGCCCAGATTTACCAGTACAAGGATGCCGCCGGCAGGACGGTATTCTCCGATCGGCCAGCACCGCCCGGCGCGCAGACGACCAGGACTTTTGCCACCGGCGAAGCGGACGTACCGACTGAAGGCGAGTCCGAAGTGTCAGAAAAGGACACAGCCGCAGCGCCGGCGGAGAACGTGTCGACACAGGACACGCCGGCCGTTCGCGAGGCCCAATTCAGGCAGCGTCAGGAAGAACGGCGAAAGGCCGCCGAAGAGGCACAGCGGGCGGCAGCGGAAAAGGCACGCCTTGCGGACGAATGCGCGCGTGCGCGGAACCAGTTGCGGATGCTCGAATCCGGCGAGCGGATCGCCCTGCGCAACGAGCGGGGCGAGCGGGTCTTTCTGGATGACGCGGAGCGCGCGGCGGAAGCCGGGGAACTGCGCAAGGCAATCGCCGAGGTCTGCAAGTAGGTTCCTGCGAGCTGGTTCCAGACAGGTTCCAGTTCCGGATACAGGCCGACTCCGGGCGCTCAGCCGGCCGCGCCGGCCTCGTCGCCGGCACCCTTCTTCATCGCCTTTCCTTCGGCCGCGCGCTGCCGGCGCACCTCCTTCGGATCGGCGATCAGCGGCCGGTAGATTTCCACGCGGTCGAGTTCGCGCAGCACGGTATCGGCCTTGGCCGGCTTGGCATAGATGCCGTAGCGGGTCTTTCCGGGGTCGATCTCAGGATGCTTCGCCAGAATGCCGGAAGCCTCCACCGCCTGCAGCACGGTGCTGCCTTCCGGCAGCTCGATTTCCACCCGTTCCGCCGCGTGCGGCAGCGCGTAGATCACTTCGATCTTCATCCTTCGACTCCGTACACTTCCGCCGCGCGCTTGACGAAGGCATCGACGAAGGTATTGGCGATGTTGTTGAACACCGGCCCGATGATCTTCTCGAACAGCCGGCTGGAAAACTCATAGGCGAGCTGGAATTCGATCTTGCAGGCGTTCTCGGCCAGCGGCCGAAAACGCCAGACGCCTTCCAGCCGCCGGAACGGCCCGTCGATGAGGCGGATCTTCATCCACAGCGGCGACTCGTCCGCCGATTTTTCATTCTCGGTGGTGAAGTGCGATTTGACGCTGTGATAATTGATGAACAGCGTCGCCGCCGTTTTCGTCGCGTCGCGGAATTTCAGCTCGGTGCGATTGCACCAGGGCAGGAACTGCGGATAGTCCTCGACGCGGTCGACGAGTTCGAACATCCGCTGCGCGGAATGTGCGATCAGCACTGATTTCTCGACCTGGGCCATTGCCCGGGATCCCCCGTGAATCCTGTAGAATGGCGCATTCTAGCGCAAACGCGACGGCAGGCGCGGCGGACACGGGCACATGAGCATCGCAAACAACAAGAAGGCTTTTCACGATTACTTCGTCGAAGAGAAATTCGAAGCCGGCATCGTCCTCGAAGGCTGGGAGGTCAAGGCCATCCGCGCCGGCCGCGTGCAGATCAAGGAAGCCTATGTCGTCGTCAAGGGCGGAGAAATCTGGCTGCTCGGGATGCACATCACGCCGCTTTCCGAAGCCTCGACGCACGTGCATCCCGATCCGACGCGCACGCGCAAGCTGCTTCTGCATGAGCGCGAAATCTCGAAGCTGATCGGCAAGGTCGAGCGCGCCGGCTACACGCTGGTGCCGGTCGATCTCCATTACACGCGTGGCCGCGTCAAGGTCGAGATCGGCCTGGCCAAGGGCAAGAAGCTGCACGACAAACGCACCAGCGAGCAGGAAAAGGACTGGAAGCGCGAACAGGGCCGGCTGCTGAAGGAGCGCGTGCGCTAGCCGCGCACACCGACCGGCAATGGCCGAATTCATCTACTGGGTCGGCATGGCAGCGGTGGCCGTTAACGCGCTGACCGGCGTACTGGAGGCCGAGCGCAAGGAAGTCGACCTCGTCGGCGCCTGCTTCGTCGCCGTGGCAACAGCGCTCGGTGGCGGCACGGTGCGCGATCTGCTGCTCGACCGCAAGGTGTTCTGGATCGCCGACCAGACCTATCTCGTCACCGCCGTCGTCGTCGGCATCGCCAGCTTCTTCCTGCTCCGCCAGCGCAGCATCCCGCCGCGCTGGTTCCTCTTCCCCGATGCGATCGGCCTCGCGCTGTTTACGATGATCGGCACGCAGGTTGCGTTGCACTGGGGGACACCCTGGCTCGCCGCCTCGCTGATGGGCGTCATCACCGGCGTTTTCGGCGGCGTCGTGCGCGACGTGCTGTGCAACGAAATTCCGCTGGTCATGCGCGTCGGCGAACTCTATGCCACCGCCGCCTGGCTCGGCGCGCTGCTGCTGATCGGCCTGCAATGGGCCGGCGTGCCCGAGGTCTGGGCAAGCAACATCGCGCTCGTCTTCATTCTCGCGCTGCGCATGGCGGCAATCCGCTATCGCCTGCGGCTGCCGTCGCTTCCCGTCAGGCGCGACGGGTAGGTCTGCCGGGGCACGGGGCGCCAGCGTCCGGCCAAGCTGGCGCGAGGCAGGCTGGCATTTTCCGGCCGCAGCCCCTAGCATACGTCTGCGTATGGAACGCGGCGCCCGGCCACGATTCCTCAGCCAATGAACGGAGAACCCAGCATGGACACCACCTGCATCCTCGTCGAAAAGAAGGATCGCGTCGGCCTCATCACGCTCAACCGGCCGAAGCAGCTCAACGCGCTGTGCGACGGCCTGATGGACGAACTCGGCACGGCGCTCGCCGACTTCGAGGCCGACGACAGCATCGGCTGCATCGTCATCACCGGCTCGGAAAAGGCCTTCGCCGCCGGCGCCGACATCTCGATGATGAAGGATTTCAGCTACATGGACGCCTACAAGGGCGACTACATCACCCGCAACTGGGAGAAGGTGAAGAGCTGTCGCAAGCCGGTCATCGCCGCGGTGGCCGGCTTCGCGCTCGGCGGCGGCTGCGAGCTGGCGATGATGTGCGACATGATCTTCGCCGCCGACACGGCAAAATTCGGCCAGCCCGAAATCAAGCTCGGCGTGCTGCCCGGCGCCGGCGGCACGCAGCGCCTGCCGCGTGCCATCGGCAAGGCGAAGGCGATGGACATGTGCCTCACCGCGCGCATGATGAACGCCGAGGAAGCCGAGCGCGCCGGCCTCGTTGCCCGCATCGTGCCGGCCGACAAGCTGCTCGACGAGACGCTCGCCGCCGCTGCCGCCATTGCTTCCTTCTCGCTGCCGGTGGTGATGATGATCAAGGAGTGCGTAAACCGCGCCTTCGAGGGCAGCCTGAACGAAGGCCTGCTCTTCGAACGCCGTGAGTTCCACGCCGCCTTCGCACTCGCCGACCAGAAGGAAGGCATGGCCGCCTTCGTCGAAAAGCGCGCCGCCGCGTTCAAGCACGAGTGAGCGGCAATCCCCCGCCTTCGGCCGAAGGCGGGGTCTTTCATCAGCAGCCCGACCAGCTTACCGTTGCCAGGAACAGGTAGCCGGCGCCATACACCGTCTTGATCAGCACCGGGTTCTGCGGGTCGGGTTCGAGCTTGCGGCGCAGGCGGGAGACGCGCACGTCGATGGTGCGGTCGGTCGGCGAGAGTTCGCGCTGCCCCATCAGCTGTTCGCGTTGCAGGATGCGGTTCGGGCTGCCGACGAAGACCTTGAGCAATTCCGCCTCCGAGGCGCTGAGCAGTTCTTCGACGCCGGTCGGCGAAACGAGCGTGTTGTTGCCGAGGTTGAAGCGCCAGCCGGCGAATTCGGCAACATTCGCCGGACGACCGCCGTTGGCCGTACCGAAGACCGCCTCGCGCCGACGCAGCACGCTGCGCACGCGGGCGACCAGCTCGCGCGGCTCGAAGGGCTTGAGCACGTAGTCGTCGGCGCCGAGTTCGAGGCCCATCACCCGGTCGCTGACGTGCGTGCGGCCGGTCAGGATCAGGATGCCGCAGGGCGAAAGCTCGCGCACCCGCTGCATCAGGTCGAGGCCGTCCATGTCGGGAAGGCCGAGGTCGATGATGCACAGGTCGGGCGCCAGCCGAACGAGGCGGCGCAGGAGATCGCCGCCGCTGCGGAACCAGACCGTGGCCAGCGAAAAATCGGCCAGCGTCTGCTCGATGACGCGGGCGACGTCGACATCGTCCTCGACCAGCGCGATCAGCCGCGACGCCTCCTGGCCGCGTTCGCCTTCAGCCGTACACTTCATGTCACCTCCTTGCGCGCCCGCTCCAGGGCAAGTGCCAGTTCGTCGGATGAGAACGGCTTGTCGAGCATGACCACCGCGTCGCCGGCAGCCTGATCGAGGCCTTCCGCATAGCCGCTCATCAACACGACACCGACGCCCGGCCGGCGCTGCCGCAAGAGTTCGATCAACTGCCGGCCGTTGATGCCGCCGGGCATCACCATGTCGGTCAGCACCAGCGCGATGTCGGGCACGGCATCGGCCAGCTGCAGCGCCTGCGCGCCGTTGTCCGCCTCGACGACGACGCAGCCGAGCGCCACCAGTTGTTGACGGACGACGCGGCGCACCGCCGGGTCGTCTTCAACGAGCAGCACCAGGCCGCCTCCGCCGACGTCGGCGCCCACCGTTTCCGTCACCGACAGCACTTCCGGCTGGCACTGCGGCAGTACCAGCTGCACCGTCGTCCCCTGCCCCGGCGCGCTGCTGATGCGGATG
>JAVFAT010000117.1:0-6173 GCA_034002385.1 Azospira sp.
CGAGTTCATGGAAGCGGTCGCCCAGGCGCTTCTTCAGCTGCTCCTGACGGATCGGCGTGATGCGCGTCGTCTCGTCGATGTCGCCCGCCTCCTCCGGCGCGAAGAAGGCCAGCGCCTGGCGCGGGTAGTCGAGGATCAGGTTCTTGAAGTTCTGGTCGTGGCGAACGGGGTTGGACATGCGTTGCGGGCGGAGGCTTACGCTCATGTAACGCAATCGTCATGTCATGGCGCGAAAATGTCAATGGGATTTGTCGGCAGTCGGTGCTGACTTTTTGCGTCGACAATGTGACGTTTTTTGTCGATCCCTTGCCGCTCCTGCATGGTGACTGTCCCTGTTTTCAGGGATGTCCGGGGTGGCACGGAACTTGATATGGACAGGGTGACGGCTCTCACCGTTCTTGAACAGGAGGAAATGATGAAAAAGTCCATGCAGAAGGGTTTTACCCTTATCGAGTTGATGATCGTCGTGGCGATCATCGGCATTCTGGCGGCGATTGCCATCCCGCAGTTCTCCGAGTACACGAAGAAGTCGGAAAACAAGGCGGCGCAGTCGGATGCCCGTAACGCGACGACGGCGCTGATTGCCGCATCGAACAAATAATTTTCCGGGAGAACGATCATGAAGAAAATTTTTGTTTCGATGGCTTTGGTTGCCGCGCCTTTCGCAGTTTTTGCTGCTGACCCCGTGGCTTCTGTTACAAGGGGTGACAATTACACGCTGTGCGATGGCAAGGGCGGCAAGACGAGTGTCTGGGGTGGTTCGGGAGCCGTTCTGAAGGATACCGATACCCCGGTGTTTACTCGGTCGGGCTTCGACGTTCAGTGTTCGGCGAATACGCTGGTGATTGCCCAGGAAGTCAATGAAAACCTTGCTGTTGTTGGCGCGGGTTCGACCAAGGGTAACCAGAGCTTCAAGAGCAGTTCCAACGGTGGTGCTGTTGCTGCCCATGAGAAATGCAAAGGGATAAACGATGCTTGCGGGACAGAAGATGTTGCAGCTGCAGTAACCGCGATTATTGCAGCCACTGCCTCTAGTGGTGGTGAAGGCGGTGAAGGCGGTGAGGGCGGTGAGGGCGGTGAGGGCGGCGGAACCTGATCCCGCTAACCCGGCCTAGCACTATCGGGCCAACCGAAGGGCGCGTCGAAACACGCGCCCTTCCTGTTTGGAGCTTCGAGCGTCCATGCTGCAATTCTTCCTCTCCTCCTGGCGCTCCGGTTTTCGCAACCGGGTATTCCTCGCGCTTTTCCTGCTCGGTCTGATGCTGGTCGGCGTCGCCTATCTCTCGGCCTCGTTCTCGCCGCGCCAGCCGCGCACGGTGGCGCTCGACGTCGGGCTGTCGGGGCTGCGTTTCAGCCTGGTGCTGTTCGTCATCACGCTGGTGCAGGATCTGGTCGGGCGGGAGATTGAGCGGCGTTCGGTGGTGCTCACCCTGAGCTATCCGGTGCCGCGGGCCAGCTATCTGCTCGGCCGTTTTTTCGGCGTGGCGGCGCTCTCCGGCGTCGGCGCGCTGATTCTCGGGCTGTGCCTGTGGCTCGCCGTGCTCCTTGCCGGCGCCAGCTATGACCAGCAGTTCGGCGTCGCGCTCGGCCTGCCCTACTGGGCGGCGGTGTTCGGCGTGTGGCTGGATGCGCTGGTGGTGGCGGCCTTCGCGCTGTGGATCGCTTCCGTGTCGACGGTGGCGATGCTGCCGCTGGTGCTCGGCGCGGCCTTTGCCGTGGCCGGGCGCGCGCTCGGGGCGATGGTCGATTACGTGGCCGCCGGTGCCGACGGTCAGGCGGAACTGGCGGCGCGTTTCGGCCCCGTTCTCGATACCGTGCGCTGGCTTCTACCCGATCTTTCGCGGCTCGACTGGCGCGCCTGGCCGATGTACGGGCTGGCGCCGGAGGCGGCAACGGTGGCGCTGGCGCTGGCCGCCGCCGCTGCCTATGCGGCGCTGATGCTGTGGCTGGCGGTGCGCGCCTTCGGCCGGCGGGAGTTCTCGTAGCATGGGCGCGGGCCTGCGGCGGGCACTGGCCGGGGCCGGGGCGCTTTTCTGCCTCGGCGTTTATGTGGCCGCCACCGATCGCCTGTACCGGCAGCCCCGGCCGCCGGCCGCCGGCGAGATGCAGGTGGCGGTGCCGCGCTTCGCGCAGGTGGCGATGTCCGCCGGCGACCGCTGGCTGGCGGCGAACATGGCGGCTTTCCGGGCGCTGGTCGTGTCCACGGCGTCGATGACGCCGGAGAGCTACCGCATTCTCGGCCGCGTGCAATCCGACGTTTCCTGGTTCAACCCGGCGCACGAGGACAACTACTACATCGCCACCGCCATCCTGCCCTGGGCCGGCGAACTGGCGGCGACGCAGTACGTGCTGCGCCGGGCCAGCGAGGCGCGGCCCTTCGACTGGCAGCCGGCGTTCTACTACGGTTTCAACGAGCTGCATTTCAACAAGAACGTGCCCGAGGCGGTGGCCTGGCTGCGCACGGCCGCCAATCACTCGAATGACGAAATGCAGCAGATACACTTGCGGCAGATGGCGGCGCTGTGGGCCGACCGGGGCGGCGACCGCCGCTTTTCCATCGCGCTCCTGCGGGCGATGGCAGAAGAGGCGCGGCTGCCGGCTTTCGCCGCCTTTCTCGAAAAACGGGCGAGGCGCCTGGAAAACATCGAGGCGCTGGAAGACGCGGCGGCGCGCTTCCGGGCGCAGGGCGGCCGCCTGCCGGCCGGGGCGGCGGGGCCGGCAGCGCTGGTCGAGGCCGGCCTCCTGGCGGCGCTGCCGGTCGACCCTTTCGGCGCCGCGTATGTGATCGACGATCAGGGCAAGGCGGGGGTGCGGCGGTGAGCGGTGAAAATCTGGCGATTGCCGTGCGCGGGGTGCGCAAGGTGTTCGGGGGCGGCTGGAAGAAGCCGGCGAAAACGGCGCTGAACGGCGTTTCGATCGAGGTCGAAGCGGGCGAAACCTTCGGCTTCATCGGCCCGAACGGGGCGGGCAAGAGCACGCTGATCAAGATTCTGGTCGGCGCCTTGCGGCCGAGCGCGGGCGAGGCGCGGCTGTTCGGCGTGGACGCGCGCGAGCCGGGGGCGCGGCGCGGCCTCGGTTTCGTGCCGGAGAATCCGAGCCTGCACGATCACCTGACGCCGCATGAAATCCTGCTCATGGGCCTGCGCCTGCACGGCGTGCGCGTTGCCGACGAGCGCGCGCACTGCCTGCGCTGGCTCGACCGCCTGAGCCTGGCGGCGGTGGCCGATACGCCGTTGCGTGGCTTCTCCAAGGGCATGTTGCAGCGCACGGCGCTGGCGCACGCGCTGGCCATCGAACCCCGGCTGCTGATCCTCGACGAGCCGCTTTCCGGCCTCGACCCGGTCGGGCGCAAGGACGTGGTCGATCTTCTCGACGAATACCGGCGCGGTGGCGGCACCCTGTTCTTCTCCTCGCACGTGCTCTACGACGTCGAGCGCATCGCCGACCGCTTTGGCCTCATCCATCGGGGGGAACTGCTGACGATACGCTCGCCGGTGGAGATCGTCGCCGATCAGGCCGACGTTTACGTGCTGCGTTACCGGGGGGCGACCGGTGTGCCCGGAGCCGTCGAGCTGCGGCCCGGCGTGTTTGCGCGGGACGTTCCGGCCAGCGGCCTCGCCGCCGCCGTGGCTGCCGTGCAGCAGGCCGGCGGCGTGGTGCAGGACGTGCTGCCGAAGGCTTCACTGGAATCGGTGTTCTTCCGGGCCATCGTCGCCGACGACGCGGCGGGGCGAGGGTAGCGCCGGACCCGCGCGGCGCCGCTGCCGCCATCGGGTTGCGGCTGGCGGCGGCCCCGCGACGGAGCGCCGCCTACTGCGCTTCCGCCACCCGCTGCGCGATGTGTGCCAGCGCCTCTTCCACCTGGTCGACGAGGATCAGGCAGAGGTCACCGGAGGCCAGGCGTTCGAGGGCGGTGTCGATGGCGAGGAACTCGCCCCGGATTTCGTCCACCGCGCCGGTGCGCCGGGCGCCGGCCAGTCCGGCGCGCAGCAGGGCGAGGGTTTCGCCCTCGCTGCGGCCGCGCGTGCAGGCGTCCTCGTAGAGAATGATTTCGTCGAAGGCGTCGCCGAGGAGTTGCGTCTGCTGGCGGATGTCCTCGTCGCGGCGGTCGCCGGCGGCGGAAATGACTACCGAGCGGCGCTTCGCCGGCATCGTTTCAATGGCTTTCACCAGCGCCTGGATGGCGTCCGGGTTGTGGCCGTAGTCGGCGATCAGCGTCGCGCCCATGTAGTTGAAGACGTTGAAGCGGCCGGGTGCGGTCGAGGCGTCGGCGACGAAGGAGCCGAGGCCGGCGCGGATGCTCTCCCAGTCGATATCCAGCGCCCAGGCGGCGGCGGTGGCGGCCATCGCGTTCTCGACCTGGAAGCCGATGCTGCCGCCGCGCGTCAGCGGCACCGCTTCGAGCGGCACACGGTGTTCGATGTGGCCCTGCATGGCGACGATGGCGCCGTCCTCGACGAAGACGACGCGCTTGCCTTGCGCGCGGTGGCGCGACATCACCGGATGGTTGCGGTCGGGCGCGAAGAAGATGACGGCGCCGGGGCAGTGGGCGGCCATTTTCACCACCGCCGGATCGGCGGCGTTGAGCACGGCGTGCCCCTCTTCGGCAACGTTGTCCACGATTACGCGCTTGACCTGGGCGAGGTCGTCCACCGTGTTGATGAAGTTCATCCCGAGGTGGTCGCCGACGCCGACGTTGGTGACCACCGCTACGTCGCAGCGGTCGAAACCCAGCCCTTCGCGCAGGATGCCGCCGCGCGCGCATTCGAGGACGGCGGCGTCGACGTCGGGGTGCAGCAGCACGTTTCTGGCGCTCTTCGGGCCGGAACAGTCGCCGCTGTCGATGCGGCGACGCTCGACATAGACGCCGTCGGTGCCGGTGAAACCGACGCGCAGGCCGCTCACCGTCAGCAGATGCGCGATCAGCCGCGTCGTCGTCGTCTTGCCGTTGGTGCCGGTGACGGCGACGACGGGGATGCGGCCGTCTTCGGTCGGATCGTCGTACATCATGTCGACGATGGCGCTGCCGATCGGCCGGCCCTTGCCGAACGACGGCGTCAGGTGCATTCGCAGGCCGGGCGCGGCGTTCACTTCGACAATGCCGCCGCCCTGCGTTTCCAGCGGTTCCTGTACGGACTGGCAGACGACGTCGATGCCGGCGATGTCGAGGCCGACGGTCTGCGCCGCGGCCACCGCGCAGGCGGCGAGTTCGGGATGCACCTCGTCGGTGACGTCGGTGGCGGTGCCGCCGGTGGAGAGATTGGCGTTGTTCCTGAGCGTCACGCGCTCGCCCTTGGCTGGCACGGTTTCCGGCGTCAGACCCTTGCCGGCGAGGTGGGCGATGGCGATGTCGTCGAGACGGATGCGGGTCAGCGGCGATTCGTGGCCGACGCCGCGGCGCGGATCGGCATTGACGATGTCGACCAGCGTCCTGATGTCGTTCTCGCCGTCGCCGATGACCTGCGCCGGATCGCGGCGCGCGGCGGCGGCGAGTTGCTTGCCGACCACCAGGAAGCGGAAGTCATGCCCGGGCAGGAAGCGTTCGACGAGCACGTTGCGGCGATGCTCGCGTGCCGATGCGTAGGCGGCCATCACGTCCTCGCGGCTGCTCACGTTAACGGTGATGCCCTTGCCCTGGTTGCCGTCCTGCGGTTTGACCACCACCGGCCCGCCGATTTCCTGCGCGGCCGCCCAGGCATCCTCGGCGTCCTCGACCGGGCGGCCGGTCGGCACCGGCACGCCGGCAGCGTGCAGCAGCTTCTTGGTCAGCTCCTTGTCTTGCGCGATGGATTCGGCGATGGCCGATGAGAGATCGGTTTCGGCGGCCTGGATGCGGCGCTGCCGGCTGCCCCAGCCGAACTGCACGAGGCTGCCCTCGGTCAGCCGGCGATAGGGAATGCCGCGAGCGACGGCGGCCTGCACGATGGCGCCGGTGGACGGGCCGAGGCGGATGTCGCCGTCGAGATCCTTCAGGCGGAAGAGGGCGTCGTCGAGGTCGAAGGGCGTGTCGGCCAGCGCCGCGCCGATCAGTGCCTCGGCCAGTTCGAAGGCCAGCCGGCCGACCGGCTCCTCGCTGTATTCGACGACGACCTGCCAGGTGCCGGCTTCGACCGTTTCGCGGCAGAGGCTGAAGCCGACGGTGCAGCCGACGCCGACCTGCAGGCTGAGCGCCG
>JAVFAT010000118.1:0-6130 GCA_034002385.1 Azospira sp.
TGAGTGGGCGCAGGTTTTGCTCCTCACTCCTTGCTCCTAACTCCTCACGGATTTCACGAATTCACACGGCCGAGGAGCAGGTACTCCATCAGCGCCTTCTGCACGTGCAGGCGGTTTTCCGCCTCGTCCCAGACCACGCTCTGCGGACCGTCGATAACCTCGGCGGAGACTTCCTCGCCGCGGTGCGCCGGCAGGCAGTGCATGAACACGGCGTCGGCTCCGGCGGCGCGCATCATGTCAACGTCGACCTGCCAGTCGGCGAAGGCGCGCCGACGTTCCTCGTTCTCGGCTTCGAAGCCCATCGAGGTCCACACGTCGGTGGTCACCAGATCGGCGCCTTTCGCCGCCTCCATCGGGTCAGCGAACTGCTCGAAGTGGTCGGTGCCGTAGAGGCCGGCGCGCTCCGGCTCCACCTCGTAGCCCGGCGGCGTCGACACGTGCACGTTGAAATCGAGGATTTCGGCCGCCTGCAACCAGGTGTTGCAGACGTTGTTCGAATCGCCAATCCAGGCGACGGTCTTGCCCTGGATCGAGCCGCGGTGCTCGATGAAGGTGAAGATGTCGGCCATGATCTGGCACGGGTGGTATTCGTTGGTCAGGCCGTTGATCACCGGCACGCGCGAGTTGGCGGCGAAACGCTCGATGATGTCCTGCTCGAAGGTGCGAATCATGACGATGTCACTCATGCGCGAGATCACCTGCGCCGCATCTTCGACCGGCTCGCCACGACCGAGCTGCGAGTCGCGCGTGTTGAGATAGATCGCCGTGCCGCCGAGCTGGTGCATTCCGGCTTCGAACGAGAGACGGGTGCGCGTGCTCGCCTTCTCGAAAATCATCACCAGCGTGCGGTCGACGAGTGGCCAGTGCTGCTGGTAGGCCTTGAACATCTCCTTGATGTGGCGCGTTCGCGCGAACAGGTAGTCGTATTCCTCGCGCGTAAGATCCTTGAACTGCAGGTAATGCTTGACCGTGGACATCGGCGCCTCCTCAGCCCGCGAGGAAGGCGCGGATCAGCGCCGCCAGGCGCTCGACCAGCTCCTTCGCCTCGGCGTCGCTCATCACCAGCGCGGGCAGCAGTCGCACCACCCTGTCGGCGGTGACGTTGATCAGCAGACCGTCGGCAAGCGCCCGGGTCACCAGTTCGCCGCACGGACGGTCGAGTTCGATGCCGATCATCAGGCCCTGGCCACGGATGTCGACGATGCCCGACACACCGGCCAGCGCCGCCGCGAAGCCTTCGCGGATCGCTGTGCCGAGCGTTTCGGCACGCGCCATCAGCCCGTCCTGCTCAATTGTCGCCAGCGTCGTCAGCGCCGCCGTGCAGGCGAGCGGATTGCCGCCGAAGGTCGACCCGTGGTTGCCCGGGCCGAACAGGCCGGCGGCCTTGCCGGCAGTCAGACAGGCGCCGATCGGCACGCCCGAGCCAAGCCCCTTGGCCAGCGTCGCCACGTCCGGCAGCACGCCAGCGTGCTGGAAGCCAAACCACTTGCCGGTGCGCGCCATGCCGCACTGCACCTCGTCGCAGATCATCAGCCAGCCCTTCTCGTCGCAGAGCTGACGCAGGCCGCGCTGGAATTCGACCGAGGCAATGTTGATGCCGCCCTCGCCCTGGACCATCTCCAGCATCACGGCGACGACGTTCTTGTTGTGTTCGGCGACCGCGCGGATGGCGGCGAGGTCGTTGTACGGCACGCGCACGAAACCGGACACCAGCGGCTCGAAGCCGGCCTGCGCCTTGCGGTTTCCGGTCGCCGAAAGCGTCGCCAGCGTGCGGCCGTGGAAGGCCTTCTCCATGACGATGATCGTCGGGCTGTCGACGCCCTGGCGATGGCCGTAGAAGCGCGCGAGCTTGATCGCCGCCTCGTTCGCCTCGCAGCCGGAATTGCAGAAGAAGACTTCCGACATGCCGGAGAGCGCACACAGGCGGTCGGCGAGCTGTTCCTGCTCGCGGATGCCGTAGAGGTTGGAGACGTGCATCAGGCGCCCGGCCTGCCCGGCGATCGCGCGCACCAGCGCCGGATGATTGTGGCCGAGCGTATTTACGGCGATCCCGGAGAGCGCATCGAGGTAGGCCTTGCCGTCGACATCGGTGAGACGGCATCCATCCCCCTGGCTGAAGGTTACGGGAAGGCGCGCGTAGGTATTCATCAAGTGCGACATAATGAGCTCGGCTTTCAAAGCGACTGCTGAAGGCATGGTCGTCGGCCACTGCCACGTGCCCGCAAGACCCTGGCAACAGGCCTTGCGGCGGCCTTGCCCGACCGGTGGAAACCCGCCCGGAACCGACAGGAACCGGAACGGGAGAAACAGGATCGGCCGGCACGCCCCGCGAGGCCAGAAACTGAAACGGCGGCAGGCGCCGCCGGATCACCGGGCACAGCGGAAAAGACCGCCGCGCCTGTATACTGCAAGGAAGGCGATGTTAAGGGAAAAACAGGGCCTTGTACATTGGCACGGGAGAGTGGATGCGGATCGCGGTATTCAACCAGAAGGGGGGCGTCGGCAAGACGACGACGGCGCTCAACCTGGCGGCGGCAGTGCGGCGCGACGGCGGCACGCCGCTGCTCCTTGACCTCGACCCCCAGTGCCACCTTTCCGGCGTTTTCGGCGGCCCGCCGCTGGATTCGCAGAAGAGCCTGTTCGCCTTCTACCAGGATCTGAAGACGCTCGATCAGCTCGAACTCGAATGGGAAGGGCTGGGGACGCTGGTTCCGTCACACCAGCAGCTGATCAAGGTCGACTCCACCTTCGGCAAGGGGCCGGCGATCCTCAACAAGCTGCGCATCGGACTCGACGCTCTCGACCGGATTCGACCCGGACGCACCCTGCTGATGGATTGCTGCCCCTACGTCGGCGTGCTGTCGCTGAATGCGCTTTTCGCCTGCCATCGCCTGCTGATTCCGATCTCCACCGACTACCTGTCGCTCAAGGCCGCCGAGCAGATGACACGCACGCTGGAAATCCTGGAGCCGGTGCTGAAGCGCCGCATCGACCGGCGCTATGTGCTCACCCGCTTCGACCGTCGACGCCGGATGAGCCAGGACGTACACGACCGGCTGCTCACGCTCTACGGCATGGAGGTCTGCGAAACGGCGATCGCCGAAAACGTCGCCGTGGCCGAAAGCCCCTCACTGCGGCGCGACGTCTTCTCGCACAGCGAGACGAGCAACGGCGCCCGCGACTACCAGGCGCTCTACGCCGAACTCCGGGAACAGGGCTTCTTCTGAAGCACCGCCTTCCCGGTGTCGCCTCAGCGCCGGGAAATCAGGTCGACGACATCCTCGTAGCTGACCGGAACGGCGCGCCCGTTACCGGCGGCGATGTTGCGCTTTTCGAGTATCTCGCAGCCCATGTATATCTGGCGCAGCTTGCGCTCGGCCTCCGCTTCGTCCCGACCGAAGATGGTCAGGTTGTCGACAACCGCACCGGAACGAATCCGTATCCGGAATCCGTATTTTGTATTGGCCGGCATGTGCATGAAGTCCTACCTCATCAATGAGATGAGTTCAGTATATGCAGCGATTTCTACATATGCAATGCAATTGATTGATTTAAATGAAATGACACATTTCAACACCCGGCCGGCGCCGGCGCGACCGTGCCCGCTGGCGCCCTCTTTCTGTTAAACTCACGGCATCGCAGCGCACAGGCGCAGCGACAATAAATCCAAGGCTCTGCCGCCGAGACATGCACGACCTACTCAGCAACACCTTCATCATCGTCGGCCTCACCCGGGATGGACGCAAGTTCCGTCCGAGCGACTGGGCCGAACGCCTGTGTGGCGTGATGTCGGCCTTCGGTGCGGAAAAAAAGATGAAGTATTCGCCTTACGTCGGCCCCGGCGACTACAACGGCGACAAGGCCGTCTTCGTCGATGGCCGGCTGGAGGAAGTCGAGCCGATGGCCTATCGCTTCCTGCTCAATTTCGCCAGCGACAACGATCTGCAGCTCATCTCGGGCGTCTGCCCGATCGAACCCAAGCCCTGACCCCGTCGGGTCGCGCCGCTACGATACGGCGAGAAGGGAAAACCGGGGAAAGGTCGCGAAAAAGCGGCAGGCAACAGAAAAACAAATGGCGCCCGCAGGCGCCATTTTTGTTGCGTTGTCCGCGAATCAGGCGGCAAGCGCCTTGATCTGCGCCGACAGGCGGCTCTTGTGACGCGCCGCCTTGTTCTTGTGAATGATCTTCTTGTCGGCGATACGGTCGATGACGGCGACCGAGGCCTGATAAACCGCCTGGGCCGCGGCCTTGTCGCCGGCGCCGACCGCCTTCTGCACGCGCTTGATCGCCGTGCGCAGCGTCGAACGCAGGCTGCCGTTGTGGGCGCGTTGCTTGTCGGCTTGACGGGCGCGCTTGCGCGCTTGAGCACTGTTGGCCATTGATTCGATTCCTAAAATTCGTTGGTGACAAACGGAAACGCGCGATTATACGGAGCCGTGACCGGCGGCGCAAGTCCACGCCGGGTGCGTGCTACCATTCGCCCCCATGAATCTGCTCAAGGCGCTCGTTACCGTCAGCGGCATGACGCTGCTGTCGCGCATTCTCGGTTTCGTCCGCGATTTCGTCATCGCCCGCAGCTTCGGCGCCGGCATGATGACCGACGCCTTCTTCGTCGCCTTCAAGCTGCCCAACCTGCTGCGCCGGATGTTCGCCGAAGGCGCCTTCTCTCAGGCCTTCGTGCCGATCCTCGGCGAATACAGGAACCGGCGCGGCGAGGCAGAGACAAAGCGGCTGGTCGACCATGTGGCGACACTGCTCTTCATCGTGCTCACCGGCATCGCTGCGCTCGGCGTGCTCGGCGCACCGATCCTGGTGCACATCTCGGCGCCGGGCTTCGCCGCCGACGCCGGCAAATTCGGGCTGACCGTCGAGCTGACGCGCATCACCTTCCCCTACATCCTTTTCATGTCGCTGGTCGCACTCGCCGGCGGCATCCTCAACACCTGGAGCCGCTTCGCACTGCCGGCCTTCACGCCGGTGCTACTCAACCTCTCCTTCATCGTCATGGCGCTCTTTGCCGCGCCGTACTTCGACCCGCCGGTTCTGGCGCTGGCCTGGGCGGTATTCCTCGGCGGCGCGCTACAACTGGCGCTGCAACTGCCGGCGCTGGCGAAGATCAACATGCTGCCGCGCTTCTCGCTCGACTGGCGGGACGAAGGCGTGCGTCGCATCCTGCTGCTGATGGTGCCGGCGCTGCTCGGCGTTTCGGTGTCGCAGGTCAGCCTCCTGATCAACACCATCTTCGCTTCCTTCCTCGGCCCCGGCAGCGTCTCCTGGCTGTATTACGCCGACCGGCTGATGGAGTTCCCGGCGGGAATGCTCGGCGTCGCGCTCGGCACCATCCTGCTGCCCTCGCTTGCCAAATACCACGCAGGCGACGAGCGCGAGGAATATTCGAAGCTGCTCGACTGGGGGCTGCGCCTCACGCTGCTGCTCGCCGCGCCGGCGGCGCTCGGGCTGGCGCTGCTGTCGGTGCCCTTGATCACCACCCTCTTCTTCCACGGCGCCTTCACCGCCGATGACGTGCTGCGCACGCGCGAGGCGCTCGTCGCCTACAGCCTCGGACTGCTCGGCCTGATCCTGGTGAAGGTGCTGGCACCCGGTTTCTACGCCCGGCAGAACATCCGCACACCGGTGAAGATCGCGCTCGTCTCGCTCTTCGCCACGCAGGCGATGAACCTCGCCTTCGTCTGGCACCTGAAGCACGCCGGGCTGGCGCTGGCCATCGGGCTGGCCGCCTGCCTCAACGCCGGCCTCCTCTACCGCGGCCTGCGCCGCGACGGCATCTACACGCCGCAGCCGGGCTGGCTGGCGTTCTACGCGAAGCTGGCGCTCGCCCTGGTGCTCATGGGCGGACTGCTCTGGACTGGCGTCGGCGCCGAGACGGACTGGCTGCGCTTCGGAATCGGCGAACGCGTGCTGCGCCTCGCCGCACTCGTCGTCTTCGGCGCCGCAGCCTATTTCGCTACACTGTGGGCCTTGGGGTTCCGCCTGCGCGATTTCAGGCGGCGGGCCGCATGACAAAAAGGAGGAGACGATGAAACTCAGCAGCACCGGCTTTGCCGACAACGAGAAGATCCCCGGCGAATTCGCCTTCTGCATTCCCGATCCGGCGCACCGCGTCTGCCT
>JAVFAT010000119.1:0-6115 GCA_034002385.1 Azospira sp.
ACTGAACTACCACTCCGCGTCGGTGCGCTGCGCGGCGCCCGCATTTGCGTGCGCCGATGTTTTGGCGTCCCCACGGGGATTCGAACCCCGGTTATCGCCGTGAAAGGGCGGTGTCCTAGGCCTCTAGACGATGGGGACCCGGTTTGCTGCTCAGGTCAATGTTGCTGGCCTTTTTCCTTCGGTTTGCTGGTGGAGGTAAGCGGGATCGAACCGCTGACCTCTTGCATGCCATGCAAGCGCTCTCCCAGCTGAGCTATACCCCCGGCCCGAAAGAAGGGCGCATTATAGTGAAGGGTTCTCGGCTTGTAAAGGCGATTTTCCGGCGCTGGCGCTCGGTGCTTCCGTGCCGAAACCGTGCGTTTGCGCCGCCTCGAACAGTGTGCGTTCCTCGAAGCGGATGTGGGCCGCGAGCAGTGCGGAAAATCGGTGCAGGGTGGCTGCGTCGGGCTGTTGCAGTGCGGCGCCGAGGGCACGCAACTCTCCGTGTTCGGCCAGCGTGCGTGTCACCAGCGAAGCTTCGCCGACAGCGGCGAGAAAGGGCAGCAGGCCGGTTTCTTCCTCGCGGAAGTGCGGCTCCAGCTCGCCGGCGAATTCCTCGCCGACGCGAGCGGCGAGCGCGGCGACGGCAGTGAGGTCGCCGGAGAGGGCGGCAATTTTGCCGTCACGCGCGAGTTTCAACGCGCCGTAGTGCTCGCGTGAGAGTTTCAGCAGGGCGGTATGGCGCTTCATCGTCGGATTTCCGTCTTACCTCGCCTTGCCTTCGAGGACGGCCGCGCCGCCGACCTCGACCATGCGCTCGATGCCGTGCATCACCGTCAGGTTGGCCTGTTCCATTGCTTCCAGTGCCTCCAGCGCGCCCGCTGGATCGCCGGCGTAATGGAGCGAAACGGCGCGTCTGGCGCGCTCGTGCACCGCGCGGTGCGGTGCTTCCAGCGCGGCGTAGCCGGGCATCCGCGAGAAATATTCCTTGCCCTCCCCGTCGTAGTACCACTGGCCGAGGCGGCACTGCGTGTCGTCCGGCAGGTCTTCCGGGCGGATTTTCGAGACGCCGAGGAAGACCTTGTACACCTCCAGTTTCAGCGTCAGTTCCTCGATGTCGGCAAGCTCGATGCCGGAGAGCAGGGCGGAGGAAGCGATGGTCTGCTCCATGCGTTGCGCGAGGTCGAGCAGGCGGCCCATGCTGGCCTTGGCCGCTTCGCTCTCGGTCGAATAGCGGGCGGCGTCGTTGGCGCCGATTTCCATCACCGCGCGTGCCTTGCCGGTTTCGTCCTGGATGCCGGTGACCAGCCCGGCGATTTCGCCGGTCGCCTTGGTCGTGCGTTCGGCGAGCTTGCGCACCTCGTCGGCAACCACCGCGAAGCCGCGCCCGGCTTCACCGGCGCGTGCGGCTTCGATGGCGGCATTGAGCGCCAGCAGGTTGGTCTGGTCGGCGATTTCCTTGATCAACTGCACGATGCCGCCGATCTGTCCGGCGCGCTGGGCGAGACCGTCCACACTTTCCGAGGCTTCGCTCATGCGTTCGAACATGGCGCGCAGGTTGTCGGCGATTTTTTCGAAGGCGGCGCGATTGGCGTCGGACTCGACGGCGGCTTCGGCAGCCGACGCCTTTTCCCGATGCAGACCTTCTGCCAGCCTCCGGAACGAGGTGGCGACGCCATCGAGCGATTCACCGAAGCGGCCGAGGTTGGTGGCGATGCCGTCGATCATCGATTGCCGGCGTTGCAGGTCGGCAAGTTCGGTAGCGAGGGTCGTGCGTTCGGCTTCGATTTCGGCGAGGCGCGCCTTCAGGCCGGCATTTTCGGAGAGCAGGGCTTCCGCCCGATTCTCTGTGGAACTGGCGTTTTCCTTGCGGCGGGAAAATAACATGGTGTGATCCTTTGTGTCGCGGCGTCGATGTCGCTGGGGCGATATTCATGACGCGGTTCGGGGTGTTGCGAATGGAACTTCAGCCGGCTGATGCCGCCTTGCCGGGCGGGCGGGCGCGCCCGCTCGTGGCATTCAGGAAAGTAGATCGGAAGCCGCCTATCGTAGCACCGGAGTGCAGATGGAGGAACCTCGCGCTCACCTTCACCTTGCCGCACGTTGCGGCAGGTTGACCAAGAGGATGCCCGCTGCCACGCAGCCGGCAGCGACGAGGAAGCTCGGTGTCAGCGGATCGTCGAGCAGAAGCACGCCGAAGGCGACGCCGAAAAGCGGCGTGAGGAAGGAAAAGACCATCAGCCGGCCGACGAGGTAGGTCTGCAACAACCAGAACCAGACGAGGTAGCTGGCGAAGGCGACGATTGCGCCCTGATAGGCGAGGGCCAGCAGCACTGGCGCGCTGAGCGCCGCCGGCAGTGTGAAGCCGGTTTCGCCGACGAGTGGCGAGAGCGCCAGCATCAGCACGGTGGAAACGGCGAGCTGGTACCACAGTACCTTGGCGGCGCTGATCCGGGCGAGGCCGCTGGCGCGGATGAGCACGGTGGTCGCTGCCCAGCCGACGGCGGCGAGCAGGCCGAGCAGATCCCCCTGCAGGGTGCCTCCGCCCCCGCCGAGAAAGCCGGCAAGCAGTCCGGCAAAGGCCAGCGCGATGCCGGTGAAATGACGCCAGGCCAGCCGCTCGCCGGGCACGAACCAGTGCAGGCCGAGTACGGTGAAGCACGGCGCAGTGTAGAGAAACACGATCATGCGCGAGGCCGTGGTGTGCGCCATCCCGATGTAGATGAAGGCGAACTCGAGTGCGAACAGGGTGCCGACGAGCAGGCCGATGCGCAGCGTACCGTCGCGCGCGAACAGCGGCTGGCCGCGCCAACGCGCCCACAAGGTCAGCAGGGTCAGCCCGATGAGCGAGCGCAGCCCTGATTGCAGCATCGGGCTGACGCCGTCGATGGCGATCTTGATGGTGATCTGCTGGAAGCCCCAGATCAGGCAGAGCATCAGCATCAGGGCAAAGGTCGGGAGGCCGGGCGAGTGGCGCGCGTTCATTGCGGTCGGCGTGGTTTCTGGCGTGCTTGCCTTGGTGTCGGTAGCTGTATAAGAATACAGTCTGTAATTGTTTACAGCATCCCGGAGATTGCGATCATGGTCAAACTTACCCCCAGGCAGCAGGAGATCCTCGATTTCATCCGCAACACCGTCGAGATGCTCGGGGCGCCGCCGACGCGGGCGGAAATCTCCGCCGCCTTCGGGTTTGCCTCGCCGAATGCCGCCGAGGAGCATCTCAAGGCGCTGGCCAAGAAGGGCAGCATCGTACTCGAACCGGGCGCCGCGCGCGGCATCCGGCTGGTCGAACAGCTTGGTCTGCCGCTGGTTGGCTCGGTCGCTGCCGGCAGCCCGATCCTTGCCGTCGAGAATGTGCTCGGCCGCTACGCCCTCGATGCCCACCTGTTTTCGCCGCGTGCCGATTTCCTGCTGCGCGTGCGCGGCCTCTCGATGATCAACGCCGGCATTTTCGATGGCGACCTGCTCGCCGTGCACCGCACGCCGGAAGCGCGCGATGGCCAGATCGTCGTCGCCCGCCTGCAGGAAGAAGTGACGGTCAAGCGCCTGCGCCGGCATGGCCCGGTGGTCGAACTGGTGGCCGAAAACCCGGATTTCGAGCCGATCATCGTCGATACGCGCAAGGAGGAAATCGCCATTGAAGGCATCGCCGTAGGCCTGATCCGGGGGAGCGAGGCGCTTTGAGGTGCGCGCGCCGCGCAGGCAGAAGTTGCCGAAAAGGCTGCGGAAAGGAGCGCTGAAAGCGCTACGGGAAGGGCTAGAAGGGCTGCAGAAAGGATTTGCCCGGAAAGTGCTGGCATGGATATAATCCCGGCCTTCGCTCGCCAGGCGAATAAATCCGATCAATCGGGCGTCTCGCTCTATCAAACCGGGGCAGCGTCGTTTCAGAAAGAGAGTTTGACATGGCATTCACTACCGAACAGAAGTCCAAGGTCGTTTCCGATTTTCAGCGCGCCCAGGGCGACACCGGCTCGCCGGAAGTCCAGGTGGCCCTGCTCACCGCACGCATCAACGACCTGACCGGTCACTTCAAGGAACACGTCAAGGATCACCACTCGCGCCGCGGCCTGCTGCGCATGGTCAGCCGCCGCCGCAAGCTGCTTGACTATCTCAAGCGCACCAACGTCGACAGCTACCGCACGTTGATCGAGCGCCTGGGCCTGCGCAAGTAAGCGGCCGTTTCAAAACCGGATTCTCCGATCCGCAATGCGATCGGGAACACGCGACAGCAGCGACACTGCCCCGGTGGCCGTGTCGCTGTTTTCGCTTTTGCCAGGGCCGTTTGCGCTGCATGGTGCAGCGGCCACCGGCGCGTCGACAACAATGCGTACCGGAGTCGTGGGTACGCCGCGCCGATAATCAGAAAGAAAGGAAACAATGTTTAACGTTGCCAAGAAAAGCTTCGCCTACGGTGCCCATACGGTCACCCTGGAGACAGGCGAAATCTCCCGCCAGGCCGGCGGTGCCGTGCTGGTGTCGATCGACGACACCGTCGTGCTGTGTACCGTGGTCGGGGCCAAGCAGGCCAAGCCGGGCCAGGATTTCTTCCCGCTGACCGTCGATTACATCGAAAAGACCTACGCCGCCGGCAAGATCCCCGGTGGTTTCTTCAAGCGTGAAGGCCGTCCGTCCGAGAAGGAAACGCTGACCTCGCGCCTGATCGATCGTCCGATCCGCCCGCTGTTCCCGGAAGGCTTCTACAACGAAGTCCAGGTCGTCGCCACCGTCATGTCGCTGAACCCGGAAGTCGATCCGGACATCGCCGCGATGATCGGCACCTCGGCCGCGCTGTCGATCTCGGGCATCCCGTTCGACGGCCCGATCGGCGCCGCCCGCGTCGGCTACATTGACGGCCAGTACGTGCTGAACCCGACCCTGTCGCAACTGAAGACCTCGCAGCTCGATCTCGTCGTCGCCGGCACGCAGGGCGCCGTGCTGATGGTCGAATCGGAAGCCAAGGAATTGTCGGAAGAAGTCATGCTCGGCGCCGTCGTCTTCGGCCACACCGAGATGCAGAAGGTCATCAACGCCATCAACGAACTGGTCGAGGAAGCCGGCAAGCCCGAGTGGGACTGGCAGCCGCCGGCCAAGGACGCGGCGCTGGTTGCCCGCCTGAACGAACTGGTCAAGGCCAAGGTCGAGGAAGCCTACAACATCACGTCGAAGCAGACGCGCAGCCAGCGCATCAAGGAAATCCGCGCCGAGGCCGTCGCCGCGCTGTGCACCGGCGAAGAAGGCGCGCCGAGCGAGAACACCGTCGGCGACTACTTCTTCGAACTCGAAGCCGCCACTGTCCGTGGTCGCATCCTGGCCGGCGAGCCGCGCATCGACGGTCGCGACACGCGCACCGTGCGCCCGATCGCCATCCGCAGCGGCGTGCTGCCGCGCACCCACGGTTCGGCGCTGTTCACCCGCGGCGAGACGCAGGCGCTGGTCGTTGCCACGCTGGGCACCGGCCGTGACGAGCAGATCATCGACGCGCTGGCCGGCGAGTACCGCGAGCGCTTCATGCTGCACTACAACATGCCCCCGTACGCCACCGGCGAATGCGGTCGCGTCGGTACGCCGAAGCGTCGCGAAATCGGTCACGGCCGTCTGGCCAAGCGCGCGCTGCTGGCCGTGCTGCCGCCGGCCGACGAGTTCTCGTACTCGATGCGCCTGGTTTCGGAAATCACCGAGTCGAACGGTTCCTCGTCGATGGCTTCCGTCTGCGGCGGTTCGCTGGCGCTGATGGATGCCGGCGTGCCGCTGAAGGCACACGTCGCCGGCATCGCCATGGGCCTGATCAAGGACGGCAACCGCTTCGCCGTGCTCACCGACATCCTCGGCGACGAGGATCACCTCGGCGACATGGACTTCAAGGTGGCCGGTACCCGCGGCGGCGTCACCGCACTGCAGATGGACATCAAGATCCAGGGCATCACCAAGGAAATCATGCAGGTCGCGCTGGCCCAGGCCAAGGACGCCCGTTTTCACATCCTCGGCCAGATGGAAGGCTCGATGACCGGCGTCGGCGAACTCTCCGCCTACGCACCGCGCCTGTACGTCGTGAAGATCAATCCGGAGAAGATCCGCGACGTGATCGGCAAGGGCGGCGCCGTCATCCGTGCCATCACGGAAGAGACCGGCACGACCA
>JAVFAT010000120.1:0-6109 GCA_034002385.1 Azospira sp.
GGACGATCTCGTTGACGACCTGCTCGAAGACCTGCGGGCGCGCGATCCAAGGTAAGACCGGCGAGCACGCCCTGTCGCCGCCTTGCGCCGCACTGGTACGACTCGCCGCTCGCTCTTTATCGCGTCCGCCCCTTCCGCTCCGGCTTCCCGTTCCGTCCGCGGCCGGTGTCGCGCTCAGCCGGCGCGACTCAGGGTGCGCAGGAAGGCGTCGGCGCTCTGGAAGCCGACGACGCGCACGCCGGGAACTTCCCGGCCGGCGGGGTCGAAGAAGATGATGCCGGGCGGCCCGAAGAGGTTGAAGCGCTTCAGCAGCGCCTTGTCGTCATCGTCGTTGGCGGTGACGTCGACCTGCAGCAGCAAGGTGTCGGCCAGCCGCTGCTGCACGCGTGCGTCGGTGAAGGTGAAACGCTCCATTTCCTTGCACGAGACGCACCAGTCGGCATAGAAATCGAGCATCACCGGCCGGCCGGCGGCGGCGATACGCGTCTCCAGTTCGGCCAGCGTCTTCACGCGCTCGAAGGCGAGGTGCCGCGCTTCCGCGGCGACGGCGCCGCCGCGCAGGCCGGCCAGCGGTTGCAGCGGATCGCGCCCGCCGGAAAGCGCGCCGAGCAGCATGGCGGCGCCGGTCACCAGCATGACGATGCCGATGCCCTTCCAGAAACGGTGCCAGCCCTTGGCATGGCTCGGCAGCGGGTCAAGCGCGTGCATGTAGATCGCCGGCACGATCAGCAGCAGCCCCCAGGCGACCATCTGCACGGCCGCCGGAATCACCGGCGAAACCATCCAGACGGCGGTGGCGAGCAGGATGACGCCGAAGGCCTTCTTCACCGCATCCATCCACGGGCCGCTGCGCGGCAGGATGCTGCCGGCGGAGAGGCCGACGGCGAGAAGCGGCGCGCCCATGCCGAGCGCCATCATGAACAGCGCGACGCCGCCGAGCACGGCATCGCCGGTCTGGCCGATGTAGAGCAGCGCGCCGGCCAGCGGCGCGGCGACGCAGGGGCCGACGATCAGCGCCGAGAGCGCGCCCATGGCAGCGACGCCGGGCAACGAACCGCCCTTCAGGTGGCTGGCTTCCTCGCTCATCCTGCTCTGCAGGAAGGTCGGCATCTGCAGCTCGTAGAAGCCGAACATCGAGAACGAGAGGACGACGAAGACGAGCGCGAAACCACCAAGCACCCAGGCATTCTGCAGCGCCGCCGAGAGCAGCGTGCCGGTCATGCCGGCGGCGACGCCGGCGGCGGCATAGGTGACGGCCATGCCGAGCACGTAAGCGAGGGACAGCGCGAAGGCGCGGCCGTGCGACACCTTGCGCGCCTTGCCGCCACTGCCGACGATGATGCCGGAGAGGATGGGAATCATCGGGAAGACACAGGGCGTCAGCGCGAGCAGCAGGCCGAAGCCGAAGAAACTGGCGACGACCACCCAGAAGCCGGCGTCCTTCAGAAGCTGCGCGATCTGGCCGCTTTCATCGCCGTCGCCAACGCCCATCGGCGGCGCCGTCGGCGTCGTCGCCGGGTCGGGCAGCGTCAGGCTCACCTTCTGCACCTGCGGCGGATAGCAGATGCCGCCATCGGCACAGCCCTGCGAAGTGACGGCGAGCGTCAGCGGCAGCGAGCCGGAGTTCATGCGCTCGACCGGCACCCGGATCACCGCTTCCCTGAAATAGACCTCGACCTCGCCGAAAAGGTCGTCCTGCTTCATCTTGCCGGGCGAGAACTGCGGCGTGCCGAGCGCGGTTTCTTCCGGCTCGGCCTTGAAACGGATCTTGTCGCGGTAGAGGTAATAACCCTTGGCGATGACGAAGCGGACTTCGGCGGTCTGGCCGTCCACCGCTTTCGCCGTCGGCTTGAAGGCGACCATCGGATCGAGGTATTCCTCGCCGTGCGCGACCGGAGCGAGGAAGAACAAGGGGAGCAGGAGCGGAAGCAGCCAGCGAAAGCGCATGGGGGAACGAACCTCGGAAGTCAGTCGGCGCCGGCTGCGCGGGCAGCGGAGGCGGTGGCGGATTCGGGCGCGACCTCGCTGGCCAGCCAGTCCAGATAGGCAGGCAGACCGCGCTCGACGGGAATGGCGACGATTTCCGGCACCGTGTAGGGATGGCGGGCAAGAATCGCCGCCTCCAGCGCCGCATAACGCGCCGCCGTCGTCTTGATCAGCAGCGGCACCTCGCTCGCCCGCTCGACCGCCCCGTGCCAGCGGTACACCGAGCGCACCGGCGCCAGCACGTTCACGCAGGCGGCCAGCCCGGCCTCGACCAGCGCCTCGGCGATGGTTTCGGCGGAGCCGGCGTCAGGGCAGTTGGCAAGGACGAGGAGCGGCGTCGCGGACATGATGGGGTTGTGGCAGCGAAGTGCGGGCGCGCGGGGGCGGGAAGCCCGCATTGTCCCGCCGGTGGCCGGCCATTTCAACCGGCCGACTGTGACGGCGTGTGACTGCCGGAGACGGGAGCCGGCGCCGGCGGCGACACATTCCGCCCGGATGACGCAATTTGGAAACAAATCCGGCCTCCGGCCCGACGAGTTTATGCGATCAGGGTCGAAGATAAAATACACTTGCAAGCGTCCATCGCCCCCATCGACACCACACTTTTGCACTGGAGATTCGCCCATGAGCCTGATCGCCATCGGCCGTGAGGATTTGCAGATCGGCGCACCGCTTCCCTGGAACCTTTTCGACCGCGACGGCAACGTGCTGGCGGAATGCGGGGAGGTGATCGAGGATGCGGCGCAGCGGGACGCCCTGCTTGCCGGCAAGCCGATGCGCGAATTGTCCTGGAACGGCGACGCCGGCGAAACGGACGGCGTCTCGCAGGAAAGCGCCGAGCTGGACGCCGCGATGCAGGCCTCGCCGGCCGGCCGCTATAGCTTCGACGACATGCGGCTGCGGGTCGGCGACCGCATTCAGCTGCAACCACCGTCGACCGTCTCGCCGGAGCGCTACATGGTGCGGCTGATCGGCTATCTCGATAATTCCAGCCTGCTGGTGACGCTGCCGAAGACCAACGGCGTGCGCGTGCCACTGCGCGAGAACGACACCGTCGTCGCCCGCATCTTTTCCAGCCAGAGCGCCTTCGGCTTCAGCACGCGCATCGAGCGCATCTGCAAGATTCCCTACGATTACATGCACCTCGACTTCCCGGCGGAAATCCAGGGCGCCGTGGTGCGCAAGGCGCCGCGCGTGCGCACCCGGATCATCGCCTCGATCGCCCCGCCCGACAGCCAGGGAGAGACAACGCGCTGGTCCGGCGTGATCGTCAACCTGAGCGCCAACGGCGCGCTGATCAAGGCCAGACAGGCGCTCGGCGAGCGCGACCAGCTCATCCGCGTGTCGTTCCGCGTGAACCTGCACGGCATCGATACCCTGCTCAACGTACATGCAGTGCTGCGCAGCATCGCCGAGGACGAAGCCAACTTCCAGACGCAGGCCGACCCGATGATCAACCACGGCGTGCAGTTCCAGGACGTCGCCGCCAACGACAGCGTGATCCTGCAAAGCCTGATCTACCAGCAGATGATCGAGCATCCGCACACCCTGACCTGAGCGTCCGGCCATCGCCCCGCACCGGCGCGGCTTTTTCCTCCCGCGCCGCGCCGGCATTCCTTTTCTGGCATTCTTGTACACCTTCGCCCGCCTTCCCCCGGCGGGCCGAATCCCGATGCCGGTATCCGGCCGGTGTCCGCAGACCAAGGAAGGATGGGACATGCGAGAAGCCGCGGAAAGCAGAAGCGGGAAGGGTTACGCCCGCGATGCAGCAGAAACCGCCTGGCACGCACTCACCGGCGAACAGGCCGAGGCGCAGTTCGGCAGCGGGCCGGCGGGACTGAGCGAAGCCGAGGCCGAAGCACGGCTGGCGCGCTTCGGGCCGAACCGGCTGGCGCCGGAGAAACGGCGCAGCGCCCTGCGCCGCTTCCTCGCCCAGTTCCACAACATCCTGCTTTACGTGATGATCGGGGCCGCCGGTATCACCGCCGCCCTCGGCCACTGGGTCGACACCGGCGTGCTGATCGCTGCGGTGGTGGTCAATGCAATGATCGGCTTCATCCAGGAAGGCAAGGCCGAAAGCGCGCTTGATGCCATCCGCGCAATGCTCTCGCCGCACGCCACGGTCATCCGCGATGGCCGACGCCGGGAGATCGATGCCGACGGGCTGGTACCCGGCGACCGCGTGTTCCTCGCCTCCGGCGACCGCGTTCCGGCCGATCTCCGCCTGCTCTCGGTGACGGCGCTGCGCGTGGATGAAGCGGCGCTGACCGGCGAGTCGCTGCCGGTGGAAAAAGAGACGGCGGCCGTCGAGGCCGATGCCTCGCTCGGTGACCGCTTCTGCATGGCCTACGCCGGCACGATGGTCGTCTTCGGACAGGCGACGGGCATCGTCGTTGCCACTGCCAGCAACACCGAGCTGGGCCGGATCAACCGGATGCTGGCCGGCATCCGTGCGCTGTCTACGCCACTCCTGCGCCAGATCGACCGCTTCGGCCGGATGCTGGCAACGGCCATCCTTGCGCTGTCGGCGGCCACCTTCGCGCTCGGCACGCTGTGGCGCGGCCAGCCGCCGGCGGACATGTTCATGATGGTCGTGGCACTGGCCGCCTCGGCCATTCCCGAGGGCTTGCCGGCGATCATCACCATCACGCTGGCACTCGGCGTACAGCGCATGGCCCGGCGTCGCGCCATCGTCCGCCGCCTGCCGGCGGTCGAGGCGCTCGGCTCGGTGACGGTGATCTGCTCGGACAAGACCGGCACGCTGACCCGCAACGAAATGACCGTGCAGCGCATCGTCTGCGCCGGCCATGTCTTCGACGTCGGCGGTGTCGGCTATGCACCATTCGGCGATTTCAGCGTGGACGGCCGCCATATCGACCTCGAACGCCACCCGGCACTGGCACTGGCGCTGCGCGCCGGCGTGCTGTGCAACGACGCGCGCCTGGTCGAGGAGGACGGGACATGGCGCGTCGAGGGCGACCCGACCGAGGGCGCCCTGCTCGTCGCCGGCAGCAAGGCGGGATTCCCGGCGCACGCGGGCGATGCCGCCTGGCCACGCGAGGACACCATCCCGTTCGAGTCGCAGCACCGCTTCATGGCCACCCTTCACAGCGACGGCGACGGCGAGCCGTGGATCTTCGTCAAGGGCGCGCCCGAGCGCGTGTTCGAGATGTGCGAGCGGCAGTTCGACCACGACGGGGAACGCGCCATCGACATCGACTACTGGCGGCGCATGGCTACCGACACCGCCGCCCAGGGGCTGCGCCTGCTTGCGCTGGCCTGTCGCCGCGCGGTACCGGCGGGCGCGCGGCTCGATTTTGCCGACGTCGAGTCCGGCTTCACGCTGCTGGCACTGGTCGGCATCGTCGATCCGCCGCGCGAGGAAGCGGTCGCCGCCGTCGCCGAATGCCATCACGCCGGCATCCGGGTCAAGATGATCACCGGCGACCATGTCGAAACGGCGCGGGCCATCGGCGCGCAGCTGGCGATCGGCGTCGGCCGGCCGGCGATGACCGGCGCCGAGGTGGCGCTGATGAGCGAGGCCGAACTGTGCCGGGCGGTGATGGAAGTCGACGTCTTCGCCCGCGCCAGCCCCGAGCACAAGCTGCGCCTGGTGCAGGCGCTGCAGGCCGATGGCCAGGTGGTGGCGATGACCGGCGACGGCGTAAACGATGCGCCGGCCCTGAAGTGCGCCGACGTCGGGGTGGCCATGGGCATGAAGGGCACCGAGGCAGCCAAGGAGGCGGCGGACATGGTGCTCGCCGACGATAATTTCGCCACCATCGCCAGTGCCGTCCGGCAGGGGCGGGCGGTCTACGACAACCTGAAGAAGTTCGTGCTGTTCATGTTGCCGACCAACGGCGGTGAGGCACTGGTGGTGATCGCCGCCATCCTCTTCGAACTGGCGCTGCCGCTCACGCCGGCGCAGGTGCTGTGGATCAATATGGTCACGTCGAGCACGCTCGGCCTGGCGCTGGCCTTCGAACCGGCCGAGCGCGGCATCATGAGCCGGCCGCCCCGGCCGCCGGGCGAGGCACTGCTCTCCGGTTTCTTCATCTGGCGCGTGATCTTCGTTTCGGTACTGATGATGACCGGCGCGCTCGGCCTCTTCCTGTGGGAGCTG
>JAVFAT010000121.1:0-6082 GCA_034002385.1 Azospira sp.
TGCCGCTCAGTTGCAGCGTGCGTGGATCGCCGACGCGGTAAGAGACGCGGATAGCGTCCTAGCGCGTCATCAGCACACCTTTTTCGCGCAGGATGGCGAGATGCTGCGAGATGTTGCTCTGGGAAGTGCCTACCGCATCGACGATTTCCTGCACGCAGGCTTCCTCCGGTCCGATCACGCAGAGGATCTTGAGCCGCAGCGGATGCGATATGGCCTTCAGCGCACGCGCCGCCAGCTCGATGTGTTCCTGCTTTTCGATGAGATTGATGTGTTCCAAGATGGCGAAAACCGGTGCAGTTCGTCGGCGCGGTTCGCGGCGACCGCCTTTCATGGCGGATACACCCATACGCCCGGGAGGGCCGTGCGGCGAACCGATTCATTATAAAATGATCCGCCAGTTTAACCCAACGAACCCTGCGAACACGCCCCGCCGACGAAAGCGGGCCGGAAAACGCCGGCTTGCCGGCAAGCGGCGGCGCGCGACAAGACGATCCCCGCGCGCCGGACGCCCCGCAGTCACCGGAATTGCCGCCACTCTTGCTCACCGTCAGTCCCTCCGCCCGATGCCGGCTGGCCGCAGGCGCCCTCCTCGCCGTTGCCCTGGCGCTCGCCGCCGGCCCGGCGGCAGCCCAGCGCGCACCGTCCGGCAAGGAAGTCGCCGCCAGGCAAGCCGACCTGAAGGAACTGCGCACGCGCATCGACGGCCTGCGCAAGGAAATCAGCGCCGCTGAAAGCTCCCGTTCGGAAGCCGCCGACCGCCTGAAGGATTCGGAGCGCTCGATCTCCGGCACGCAGCGCGAACTGCGCGAACTCGGCGAGGAAAAATCCAGCCTGCAGGCTTCGCTGCGCGCCCTGGCGCACGAATCTGGCGCTCTCGAAAAGGAACTGGCGGCGCAGCAGGCCCGGCTCGAACGCCTGCTGCACAACCAGTACCTGCGCGGTTCGCCCGACCCGCTGCGCCTCCTGCTGAACGGCGACGACCCGAACCGGATCGCCCGCGACCTGCACTATCTGGGCGCGATAGCGAAGGCGCGCAGCGACATGCTGGCGCAGATCGAAACCACGCTCGCACGCAAGCGGGCGCTCACCGCGGAAACCGCCGGGCGGGCAGCGGCGCTGGCCGAGGTCGAGGCGCGGCAGAAGGAAAAGCACGCGCGCCTCCTCGCGCTGCGCGACGAGAGAAAGACCACCTTGTCGAAGATTTCGACGCAGATCGCGGCGCAGAAGAAGGAAGTCGGCAACCTGCAGCGCGACGAGAAACGCATGACGCAGCTGATCGACCGGCTGAGCAAGCTGCTCGCCGAGCGCGCCAGGGCGCAACGGGAGGCGGCACGAAAAGCCGCACGGGAAGAGTCGGCACGACGCGCGACGCCGTCGGCGAAGGCGCCGGCCGGCGCCGGCGCGGCCGTCGAAAACGCGCATCTGCCGGGAGCGACGAGCGGCAGCTTCGCCCGCCTGCGCGGCAAGCTGCGCCTGCCAGTGAAAGGCACGGTGAGTAACCGCTTCGGCGCCCCTCGCCAGGAGGGAAGCACCTGGCGCGGCCTGTTCATCCGCAGCGCGGCAGGCAGCGAGGTAAAGTCCATCGCCGCCGGCAACGTCGTCTTCGCCGACTGGATGCGCGGCTTCGGCAATTTGCTGATCGTCGACCACGGCGACGCCTACCTGTCGATCTACGGCAACAACGAGGCGCTGCTGAAAAGCGTCGGCGACGCGGTGCAGGGCGGCGACGCCATCGCCACCGTGGGCAACAGCGGTGGCAACCCGGAATCCGGGCTATACTTTGAAATCAGGCACCAGGGGCAACCCGTAGACCCCATGAGATGGGCCTCGCTCAAGTGATTCGGCAGGAGTTTTCATGACAGGCAAGTTGAAGAAGGTGGGCCTCATCGCGACCGGTTTCGTCGCCGGCGTGCTGATCAGTCTCCAGATTCCGGCAATCGCCGACAAGGACGTCCGCGGCGGCTTGCCGGTCGAGGAACTGCGCACCTTCGCCGAGGTTTTCAACGCCATCAAGCAAGGCTACGTCGAGCCGGTCGAAGACAAGCAGCTGATCACGCACGCCATCAGCGGGATGCTCTCCAATCTCGACCCGCATTCCGCCTATCTCGACGCCGACGCCTTCAAGGATTTGCAGGTGGGCACGCAGGGCGAGTTCGGCGGCCTCGGCATCGAGGTCGGCATGGAGGACGGTCTGGTCAAGGTCGTCTCGCCGATCGAGGACACGCCCGCCTACCGCGCCGGCATCAAGTCCGGCGACCTGATCTTCAAGCTCGACGACACGCTGGTGAAGGGCATGACGCTTTCCGACGCGGTGAAGAAGATGCGCGGCAAGCCGAAGACGCAGATCCGCCTTTCCATCATCAGGAAAGGCGAGGCGAAGCCGCTGGAAATCACGCTCACGCGCGAGGTCATCAAGGTGCAGAGCGTCAAGTCGAAGCTGGTTGAACCCGGCTACGGCTACCTGCGCATCACCTCCTTCCAGGAGAACACCGGCCCGTCCGTGGTCAAGCACCTGAACGACCTGTACAAGCCGGGCGAGCTGAAGGGACTGGTGCTCGACCTGCGCAACGATCCGGGCGGCCTGCTCAATGCCGCTGTCGGCGTTTCCGCTGCCTTCCTGCCGCCGAAGACGCTGGTCACCTCGACCGACGGGCGCACCGAAGACGCCAGGCACAAGTTCCACGCGATACCGGACGACTACCAGCGCGGCGGCAAGCGCGACGACTACATCAAGGACGTGCCGGCGCCGGCCTACAAGGTGCCGATGGTGGTGTTGGTGAACGCCGGCTCGGCGTCGGCTTCCGAGATCGTCGCCGGCGCGCTGCAGGATCACCGGCGGGCGGTGATCATGGGCACGCAGACCTTCGGCAAGGGCTCGGTACAGAGCGTCCTGCCGCTGCCCGGCAACACCGCCATCAAGCTGACCACGGCGCGCTACTACACGCCGTCGGGCCGCTCGATCCAGGCCAAGGGCATCGAGCCGGACATCGTCGTCGAGGAAACGGCGAACGGCAGCGCCTCCCGCCGCGTGCGCGAGGCCGACCTCGAACGGCACCTCGACAACGACAAGGAAGGCGGGGCGGCCAAGGCGCCGGAGAAGACGCCTGAAAAGGCGCAGGAAAAAACACAGGACAAGAGCGGCGCGAAACCCGACGGGAAGAAGGACGACGACGACCTGCCACCCGCCGAACTCGCATCGAAGAACGACTACCAGCTGACGCAGGCACTCAATCTGCTCAAGGGCTTGCAGATCATGCAGGGCAAGCCCTGAGAGCGCGGCCGCGGCGGCGGCGCGACGAGGGAGAGGAGGTGGACGAAATGACGGCAGACAGTTCCTCGAAGAAGGACCCGGCACTCTACAAGCAGCGGGAAATCCTGTTTTCCCGCTTTCCACCGGGACAGGTGCCCGAGGCCGGCGACCACCTCGGCAGCAAGGAATCGCTGGCGGTCGAGCCGTGCGTCGAACGGCGATCGGTAGCCGTCGGCTACGAGCTGACCCGGCACACGCTCGGCGAACTTGAGGAAGACCTCGTCGAGCAGGGCTTCCATCTCGACAACACCCTGCTCAACAAGCTGACGCGGGCAATCATCCGCTACGCCGAGGAAACCCAGCTGCACAACCTTGAGGCACCCGAACGCCGCAAGGGTACCGACGAGGCCTACATGCACGCTTGGGAGCAGCACCCGCACGGCGACCGCGACGACACGCCGCCGGAGTGGCGCGAATACAAGTAGCCGGCAAGCCGTTGAACGACCAGCAGCTCCTCCGCTATTCCCGCCACCTGCTTCTCGACCAGATCGGCATCGAGGGCCAGGAGCGCATCGTCGGCGCGCGCGTGCTGGTGGTCGGCGCCGGCGGCCTCGGTTCGCCGGCCGCGCTCTACCTCGCCTCGGCCGGCGTCGGCCGTATCGTCTTGGCCGACGACGACACGGTCGACCTGACCAACCTGCAACGGCAGATACTGCACACGCAGGAACGTATCGGCCAGATGAAGGCGCTTTCCGGGCGCACCGCGCTCGCCCTGATCAACCCGGAGGTGCAGGTCGAAACCGTCACCGAACGGCTGGCCGGCGACGCGCTTTCCGCCACCGTCGCCGATGTCGACGTGGTGCTCGACTGCTGCGACAACTTCGCCACGCGACATGCGATCAACCGCGCCTCGGTGCAGCACGGCAAGCCGCTGGTGTCCGGCGCGGCGATCCGCTTCGACGGCCAGCTCTCGGTGTTCGACCCGCGCCGCCCGGCTTCGCCGTGCTACCACTGCCTGTTCCCCGAGGGCGAGGACGTCGAGGAAGTGCGCTGCGCGGTGATGGGCGTCTTCGCGCCGCTCACCGGCATCATCGGCGCCGCGCAGGCGGCCGAAGCGCTGAAGCTGATCGTCGGCTGCGGCGAGCCGGCCATCGGCCGTCTGCTCTTGCTCGACGGACTGACGATGAGCTGGCGCAGCGTGAAATTCGGTCGCGATCCCGGCTGCGCGGTATGCGGCGGAAGAGGAACTACCGGGGATGCGGGGAATGCCGGGAAAACACCCGTCGGCTGAGCGGCGACCGGCCTAGCGCGGCGCCAACGTGCCCGCAGGTCGGATGCGTTCGTAGCGCACGAAGGCAAAGTCGAGGCCGTCGGCCGAACGCTGCGTTTCACGGGCGGCTTCGCGCCATTCGGCGAGGGGAAATTCGGGGAACCAGGCATCGCCGGCGAATTCGGCATCGATTTCGGTGAGGTGGAGGCGCTGCGCGAGCGGCAGCGCCTGCCGGTAGATGTCGGCGCCGCCGATGATGAAAACCTCGTCGGCCTCGCCGGCGAGCGCCAGCGCAGCCGGCAACGAGGTCGCCGTCTCGCCGCCTTCGGCGACATAGTCTGGGTGGCGGCTGACGACGATGTTGCGCCGGCCGGGCAGCGGCCGGCCGAGCGATTCCCAGGTCTTGCGCCCCATGATCACCGGCTTGCCGAGCGTCGTCGCCTTGAAGTGGCGGAGATCCTCGGGCAGGCGCCAGGGGAGTGCGTTGTCGCGCCCGATGAGGCGTCGGCGATCCATCGCGGCAATCAGCGAAACGATGCTCATGCATTTCTCCGGTGGCGGCGCAGCCAGTCGATGAGACCGGCGGTCGAGACATCGACGCCGGCCGGCGCCTCGCCTGCCACCGCCGGCAGCAGACGGGTGGCCAGCTTCTTCCCGAGTTCGACGCCCCACTGATCGAAAGGGTTGATCCCCCAGATCGCGGCCTGCGCGCAGACCTTGTGCTCGTAAGCGGCGAGCAGCTGGCCGAGACTGCCCGGCGTAAGGCGCGGCAGCAGCAGCATCGACGAGGGCTGGTTGCCGGGGCAGGCGCGCAGCGCATCGCCGCCGTCGTTGCCGAAAGCCAGCGCCTCGGCCTGCGCCAGGCAGTTGGCAAGCAGCTTCTCATGGTGGCCGGGCAACGGCTGGTCGCCGTCGGCGAAGGCGATGAAGTCGCTCGGAATCAGCCAGCCGCTCTGGTGCAGCAGCTGGAAATAGGCATGCTGCGTGTTGCTGCCGGCGCCGCCCCAGACCACCGGCGCGGTGTGCGCGCCGACCGGGTAGCCGTCCGGGCGCCGCGATTTGCCGTTCGACTCCATGTCGAGCTGCTGCAGGTATTCGGGCAGCCAGCGCAAGGACTGGCTGTAGGGCGAGATCGACAGGTTCCAGGCACCGAGGAAATCGATGTTCCAGATGCCGATCAGCGCCATCAGCAGCGGCAGGTTGCGTTCGACGGGCGCCTCGCGGAAATGCCTGTCCATGCGCTCGGCGCCCGCGAGCATCTGCTCGAAGGCATCCATGCCGATGGCCAGGGCCAGCGGCAGGCCGACCGGCGACCACAGCGAGAAACGGCCACCGACCCAGTCGCGGAACTCGAACAGCCGGCCGGGGGCGATGCCGAAGCGCAGCGCCTCGGCAGCGTTGGCGGTAACGGCAACGAACTGCCGGGCGAGCGCCTCGTCGGCCGCCTCGCCGGCGGCGGCGAGCAGCCAGTTGCGCGCACTGCCAGCGTTGGTCATCGTTTCCAGCGTGGTGTAGGTCTTGCTGGTGACGATGAACAGCGTGCTGCGCGGATCGAGGTCTTC
>JAVFAT010000122.1:0-6038 GCA_034002385.1 Azospira sp.
AGCGACCGGCGTTCAGGCCAGCGGAGTGGTTGCGCAGCTCGTACAGGATTTCTTCCATCTCGAAGGTGGCGAGGATGGTCTCGACCAGCACGGTGGCCTTGATCGTGCCCTGCGGCAGGCCGACGTGTTCCTGCGCCATGACGAAGATGTCGTTCCACAGGCGGGCTTCGAGGTGCGACTCCATCTTCGGCAGGTAGTAGAACGGGCCGGCGCCGCGGGCGATCTGCTCCTTGGCGTTGTGGAAGAAGACGAGGCCGAAATCGAAGATGCCGCCGGAGACGCGCTGGCCGTCAACGAGCACGTGCTTCTCGTCGAGGTGCCAGCCGCGCGGACGGATCTGCAGCGTGGCGATCTGGTCGTTCAGCTTGTATTCCTTGCCGGCCTCGTTCTTGAACGACAGTTCGCGGCGGATCGCCTTGTACAGGTTGATCTGGCCCTGGATCTGATTGTCCCAGTTCGGGCTGTTCGAATCCTCGAAGTCGGTCATGTATGAATCGGCGCCCGAGTTGAAGGCGTTGATGATCATCTTCGCCTCAACCGGGCCGGTGATTTCGGTGCGGCGGCGCTCCAGTGCCTTCGGCAGCGGTGCAATCTTCCAGTCGCCTTCGCGGATGGCCTTGGTCTCCGGCAGGAAGTCGGGCATCTCGCCGGCGTCGATGCGTGCCTGGCGCTCGATACGGGCCTTGAGCAGCTCTTGGCGACGGGTTTCGAAGGCACGGTGCAGCTTGGCGACGAAGGCCAGCGCGTCGTGCGTCAGGATGGCTTCGTATTCGGGCTTGATCGGGGCGGTGATCTGCACGCCGGCGGGAAGGTTGAGGCTCATGGCAACTCCTTTGTGGTGAAGGTTGGAAGGGTCAGAAATAAGTCTTGTAGAAATAGATGACGGTCATCGTGCTGCCGACGCCGACGACCAGACGGCGCAACCACAGCGCCGGCAGGCGCCGGGCGAAGAGCGCGCCGACATAACCGCCGAGCGTGGCGGTGACGAGCATGAGCAGGGTGTGCGGCCAGCTGATGGCGCCAGCGACGATGAAGGTGATGGCGGCCACGGTGTAACTCACCGCCGAGGCAACGTTCTTCAGCGCGTTCATTTCCTGCATGTCCTTGAAACCCTGGATGGCGAGCGCGGCCATCATCAGGATGCCCAGCCCGGCGCCGAAGAAGCCGCCATAGACGGCGACGACGATCTGGAACGCGGCACCGCCCAGACTGCCCGGATTTTCGCCGGCCGGCGCCGCCCCGAGCCGCTGGCGCAACCAGGCAACGATGCGCTGCACGTGGCCGGCAAAGGCGAACAGCGCCGTGGCGGTCAGCAGCAGCCAGGGAATCAGCTGGGCAAAGGCGGCGTTCGAGGTGGCGAGCAGCAAGAGGCCGCCGCAGATGCCACCGACGAAGGAAGCGCCGATGAGCAGCAGCGCGAAGCGACGATGTCTTTCGAGTTCGCGCCGGTAGGCCCAGGCACTGGAGAGGCTGGCTGGCCAGAGGGCGACGGTGTTGCTGGCGTTGGCCATCACCGGCGGCACGCCGGCGGCGAGCAGCGCCGGGAAGGAAAAAAAGGTGCCGCCACCGGCCATCGCGTTCATGCCGCCGGCGACGAAGGCGCCGATGGCGATGAGGGCGAAGCTGGCAATCGGAAAACTGTCCATGACGGCTGTCCTTGGCGGTCTTATGTCTTGTATGAGACTGAAGTTTATTGACGAAGCCTTCTGCAGTAAATTGAACAAAAGTCATCTTTATATTTTACTTTTTGTATAAAATTGCTCGATGGATGTCTTCAAGCAGATTTCCGCCTTCGTCTCCGCCGCCACACGCGGCAGCCTCTCGGCCGCCGCCCGTGCCGAGGGCGTGACGCCGGCCATCGTCGGCCGCCGGCTCGATGCCCTGGAATCCCGCCTCGGCGTGCGCCTGATGCTGCGCACGACACGCCGGCTGACGCTGACCTTCGAGGGGCAGGCTTTCCTCGAAGACTGCCAGCGCCTGCTCGACGATCTGGCCAACGCCGAGGCCGCAGTCTCGCTGGGCGGCGTGCGGGCGAGCGGTCACTTGCGCCTCTCCGCCCCTGCCGGCTTCGGTCGCCGCCACGTGGCACCGCTGATCGGTGAGTTCATGCGGGCCAATTCCGAGGTCACGGTAAGCCTCGATCTCTCTGATCGGCTGGTCGATCTCATCAACGAAGGCATCGACTGCGCCATCCGCATCGGCGAACTGAGCGACTCCAGCCTGGTCAGCGTGCGCCTTGGCGAGATGCGGCGGGTGGTCGTCGCCAGCCCGGCCTACCTCGTTGCGCACGGCGTCCCGCGCACGCCGGCCGACCTTGCGCGTCACAACGCTTTCGCGCTTGGCCCGCAGCGCGGCTGGGTCTTCCGCAACCCGGAAACCGGGGCCATCGAAACGTGGAAAGTGGGCGGTCGCTTCGAGTGCAACGACGGTGCCGTGCTGCACGAATGGGCGCTGGCCGGGCGCGGCCTGGCCTGGCGCTCGCTGTGGGAAGTCGGGCAGGACCTGAAGGAAGGCCGGCTCACTTCGGTGCTCGATGCCTGGCAGGCGCCACCGATGGGCATCTACGCGGTGTTTCCGCAGCGTCGGCAGATGCCCTTGCGCCTGCGGCTGTTCATCGATTTCCTCAAGGAAACCTACGGCCGGGCAGCGTACTGGGAAACCACCTGAGGCCGACCGGCACGAGCATCTTCGCGGCTGCGGGGTTGCGGGTTGCGGGTTGCAGACGCGGTTCGCCATCAAAGGCTATTGAGGGCCGAAACGAAAAAGCCGCACCCTTGCGGGTGCGGCTTCCGGCTTCCGGTTTCCTGCCTTGCGGCGGAGGAAAGTCGCTTAGTGGAACTGCTCTTCCTCGGTCGAGCCGGTCAGCGCCTTGACCGACGACGAACCGCCCTGGATCACGGTGGTGACGTCGTCGAAGTAGCCGGCGCCGACTTCCTGCTGGTGCGAGACGAAGGTGTAGCCCTGCTCGCGCGCGGCGAATTCCGGTTCCTGGACCATTTCAACGTAGTGCTTCATGCCTTCGCCGGCGGCGTAGGCGTTGGCGAACTTGAAGGTGTTGTACCAGTTGATGTGAATGCCGGCCAGCGTGATGAACTGGTACTTGTAGCCCAGCGCCGACAGCTCGTCCTGGAACTTGGCGATGGTCTTGTCGTCGAGGTTCTTCTTCCAGTTGAACGACGGCGAGCAGTTGTACGACAGCAGCTTGCCCGGGCAGGCGGCATGTACGGCCTGCGCGAATTCGCGGGCGAAGCCGAGGTCCGGCGTGCCGGTCTCGCACCAGACGAGGTCGGCGTAGGGAGCGTAGGCAACGCCGCGCGAGATGGCCTGTTCAAGGCCGTTCTTGACGCGGTAGAAGCCTTCCTGGGTACGCTCGCCGGTGCAGAACGGCTTGTCGTTGGCGTCGTGGTCCGAGGTCAGCAGGTTGGCGGCTTCGGCATCGGTACGGGCCAGGATCAGCGTCGGCACGCCCATCACGTCGGAGGCGAAACGGGCCGAGATCAGCTTCTCGATGGCTTCCTGGGTCGGCACGAGCACCTTGCCGCCCATGTGGCCGCACTTCTTCACGGCCGCCAGTTGGTCTTCGAAGTGCACACCGGCGGCGCCGGCGGCGATCATGTTCTTCATCAGTTCGAAGGCGTTCAGAACGCCGCCGAAACCGGCTTCCGCGTCGGCGACGATCGGCAGGAAGTAGTCGATGAAGCCCTTGTCGCCTTCGTTGATGCCGCGCGACCACTGGATTTCATCGGCGCGCTTGAAGGTGTTGTTGATGCGGCGAACCATCGTCGGCACCGAGTCGTAGGCGTACAGCGACTGGTCCGGGTACATGGTTTCGGAGGTGTTGCCGTCGGCGGCGACCTGCCAGCCCGACAGATAGACGGCTTCGAGGCCGGCCTTGGCCTGCTGCATCGCCTGGCCGGCGGTAATCGCGCCGAAGGCATTCACGTAGCCCTTCTTGGCGCCGCCGTTGACCTTGGCCCACAGCTTGTTGGCGCCGTTCTTCGCCAGCGTGTACTCGATCTGCTGGTGGCCTTGCAGGCGGACGACGTCAGCGGCGGAATAGTTGCGCTTGATGCCCTTCCAGCGGGGGTTCTCGGCCCAGTCTTTTTCCAGGGCGGCGATGCGTTGTTCGCGAATGCTCATGATCTGTCCTCAATGGGTTGTCGGGTTGGAAATCCGGTCAGCGGCGCCTGCGCCGGCGGGGCGCCTGTCGCTCGACCGATGGCGTGAGTATAGAGAGGATTGCCGCGCAGGACAAGTGTCTTATATAAGACATAAGATTTTTTAATCGTTTACGAATCATGGCCTTGCCGCCGATTTTCCGCATCGCGGCATCAAGTTCGCCCTGTGAAACCGGAAAAATCATTTCGCACGGGGATCCCGGCAAGGCGGCAAGCCCCGGCAACGCGAACGCATTACATTGCACAAGCGTGGGCGCACAACGGAGGCGCACAGGCACCACGCTGGCACAAACACCCGACCGGGGACGAGCGCAACGACACCGGATCGGAGAGACCCGAATTCACAAAGTGTACAAAAAGTGCTTTTTCCGGGAGCCATCCCCTGCCCGCCCATATTTTCGACAATACTTCGCAGCAGGCAGCACCGCGGCGCATTTCGTTGTTTTTGCGCCCTTTTCGGGAAGACTTCAGTGCGCACCGTTTTCGTGCGGCTTCCCTCGTGGCTCTGTCGGCCGTTACAATCCGGTTATAGTTTCGCCAGATCGGGTTTGCCGGATCGGGTTTTAATCCCGGCGCGATGGACAAGGAGGGGTACCAATGAAGCTGTTCTGGGATTTCTACGATTGGTTCGAACGAACCTGTTGGGGCAGCCTGACCCGCAAGCTATCCAGTTTCCTCTTCCTCTTCCTGCTTGATCTCATCTACCTCGGGATCTACGTCTACCAAAGCCAGAAGATCAGCGCACTGCTCGCCGGCGGCAAGGTTGCCCCGGACGTTCTCGCCTCGGTCACGGCAGCGTTCGATCACGGCCTCTACCTGATGCTGGCGCTGACCGCCATCGCCCTGACCATAAACGTCTGCCAGATCCTCTACATCCGCTTCCTGATCATCCGCCCGGTGCGAGCGATCATCGTCATTTTTGACGAGATCAGCCGGGGTGAAGGCGATTTTTCAAAGAATCTTCCGGTTTACTCGCACGACGAGCTGCGCGAACTGGCCAACAGCTACAACCGCTTTGCCGACAAGATGCGCCAGATCATCCACGAGGTGAGGAAGAGCAGCGTCAGCATCGCGCGCGAAGCGGTGATCGTGCGCAAGAACGTCGGCGAGACTTCAGTCAAGGCCGCCCGTCAGGGAGAAATCACGGAACTCGTGTTCACGGCCAGCAACGAGGCGACGCAGGCCATCCAGGAAGTCTCCGACGCCACCGACGTCATTTCCCACTCGACCGAAACCAACCTTGGCACCGCGCGCAGCTCGCTCAACGAGATGATCGACATCGTCACCAAGGTGCAGTCGGTGAGCGACAAGCTCGGCCGCTTCAACGATACCGTCAGCAACCTGAGCCAGCGCTCCGACAGCATTCGCCAGATTGCCGCGCTGATCAAGGAAATCGCCGATCAGACCAACCTGCTGGCGCTGAATGCGGCGATCGAGGCGGCGCGTGCCGGCGAGGCCGGGCGCGGTTTCTCGGTCGTCGCCGACGAAGTGAGGAAACTCGCCGAGCGGGTCAATGTCGCCACCGAGGAAATCACCCAGAACATCAACGGCATGATCGCGCTGGTGCGCGAGACGCAGACCGAAAACGAGATCATCAACGCCGACATCGGCCAGACGCGCGCGGTGGTCGAGCGTTCGTCGGGCCAGTTCCGGCAGATGGTGGAGGATTTCGAGCACACCAGCGAACAGCTCACGCAGATCGCCGCCGCGATGGAAGAACTGACCGCGACCAACGGCCAGGTACACGACAACGTCACTCACATTCACGCGCTGTCGGGCGAAGTGTCGGCGAACATGTCCGGCTCCGAGCAGTCGACGATCGGCCTGTCGCAAGCCACCGAAAGCGTTCAGGAACTCGTA
>JAVFAT010000123.1:0-5976 GCA_034002385.1 Azospira sp.
GCTGCTCCTCGACGAGCCGATGGCCGGCATGAACGTCGAGGAAAAGCAGGACATGTGCCGCTTCATCCTCGACGTGAACGACCAGATGGGCACCACCATCGTGCTCATCGAGCACGACATGGGCGTCGTCATGGACATCTCGGATCGCGTCGTCGTCCTCGACTACGGCAAGAAGATCGGCGACGGCACGCCGGACGAGGTGCGCAACAACGAAGAAGTGATCAGCGCCTATCTCGGCGTTGCCCACTAAGAGGAGAGAGACATGCAGTTCTTTCTGGAAGTGCTGATCGGCGGCCTGCTCTCGGGGGTGATGTACTCCTTCGTCGCGCTCGGCTTCGTGCTGATCTACAAGGCTTCGGGGGTGTTCAACTTCGCGCAGGGGGCGATGGTCTTCTTCGCCGCGCTCACCTTCGTCGGCATCCTCGAAATGGGCGTTCCGTTCTGGGGCGCGCTGATTCTCGCCTTCGGCGCCATGGTGCTGCTCGGAATCGCGACCGAGCGCGTGGTGCTGCGGCCGATGGTCAACCAGCCGCCGATCGCGCTGTTCATGGCCACCATCGGCCTGACCTTCTTCATCGAAGGGCTGGCGATGGCGATGTGGGGTTCCACCGTGCGCGGCCTCGAACTCGGCATTCAGGACGAGCCGATCGAATGGCTGATGGACACGGCCGGCATCGGCGTTTCCAAGTTCGACCTTTTTGCCGCCGGGGTCGCGGCGGTGCTGGTCACGGCCCTGGCGCTTTTCTTCCAATACACGCGGATCGGCCGCGCGCTGCGCGCGGTCGCCGACGATCACCAGGCGGCGCTCTCCATCGGCATCCCCTTGCAGACCATCTGGCGCATCGTCTGGGCGGTCGCCGGTTTCGTCGCGCTGGTCGCCGGCCTGATCTGGGGCGCCCGCAACGGCGTCCAGTTCGCCCTCGTGTTCACCGCGCTGAAGGCGCTGCCGGTGCTGATCCTCGGCGGCTTCACCTCGGTGCCCGGCGCCATCGTCGGCGGCCTGATCATCGGCTCGACCGAGAAGCTGGCCGAGGTCTACCTCGGTGCCTACGTCGGAGGCGGCATCGACTCGTGGTTCCCGTATGTGATGGCGCTGGCCTTCCTGCTCGTGCGGCCGGAAGGGCTGTTCGGCGAAAAACACATCGATCGCGTCTGATTCGGCAGGGAGAAAAAAGACATGCTTTATCGTGAAGCAGGCCAGTTCAAGACCACCTACGCGGCCGACCAGCAGATCTTCCCGATCCGCCAGGACCGCATCGGCATCGCGCTGCTGCTGGCGCTCGCCTTCGTCGCCGTGCCCTTTTTCGCCAGCGAATACTGGCTGAAGGCGATCCTTGTTCCCTTCCTCGTGTTCTCGCTGGCGGCGCTCGGCCTGAACATCCTGACCGGCTACGCCGGCCAGCTGTCGCTTGGTTCGGCAGCCTTCATGGCTGTCGGCGCCTTCGCTTCGTACAACTTCATGCTGCGCATCGACGGTATGCCGCTGCTCGTCGGCTTCATCCTCGGCGGCCTGTCGGCGGCGCTGGTCGGCATCGCCTTTGGCCTGCCCAGCCTGCGCATCAAGGGGTTCTACCTGGCGGTGGCGACACTGGCGGCGCAGTTCTTCATCGTCTGGGTGCTGACCAAGGTGGAATGGTTCTCCAACTATTCCTCGTCCGGCGTCATCACCGCGCAGGACATGGTGATCTTCGGCTATCACTTCCAGTCGCCGGAAGCCAAGTACCTGCTGGTGTTGAGCATCGTCGTGCTGATGGCGCTGATGGCCAAGAACATGGTGCGCGGCTCGGTCGGCCGGGCATGGATGGCGGTGCGCGACATGGACGTGGCGGCCGAGGTGATCGGCATCCGCATCATGTACACCAAGCTGCTCGCCTTCGCCGTCAGCTCGTTCTACTGCGGTGTCGCCGGCGCGCTCTACGCTTACGCCTACCTCGGTACCGTCGAGCCGGAAGGCTTCAACCTCGACCTGTCGTTCAAGATCCTGTTCATGATCATCATCGGCGGCGTCGGCTCGATCAGCGGCGCCTTCCTCGGTTCGGCCTTCATCGTGCTGCTGCCGATCTTCCTCGACGTGATGGTGCAGGACGTGTTCGCCGGGATGCTCGCGCCCTCGATCGCTTCGAACCTGCAGCTGATGGTGTTCGGCGGCCTGATCATCTTCTTCCTGATCGTCGAACCGCACGGCCTTGCGCGGTTGTGGCAGATCGCCAAGGAAAAATTGCGGCTGTGGCCGTTCCCCCACTAAGATCGCCCGACCGGGGCAGCCTGCCCCGGAGCGATATTCCGATTCACCACGGAGGAGACAAACCATGAAACTGAAAACCAAAATCCTGCTGTCCACCCTTGCCGTTTCGAGCGCATTTGTCTCGTCTGCGGCGCTCGCCCAGGCCGGCGAGCAGTTCATCGGCCTGCCGAGCTTCCGCGTCGGTGCCTACGCCGCTGGCGGCTCCGGCGTCTATGGCGGCTGGATCGACTACATGCAGCTCATCAACGAGAAGGAAGGCGGCGTAAACGGCGTCAAGCTCACCTGGGAAGAGTGCGAAACCGAGTACAACAACGCGCGCGGCGTCGAATGCTACGAGCGCCTGAAGTCGAAGGGCAGCAGCGGCAACACCGTGTTCCAGCCGCTGTCGACCGGCATTACCTACTCGGTGCTTGAGCGGGTCGCGCAGGACAAGATCCCGATGGTCACCATCGGCTATGGCCGCACCGACGCCGCCGACGGCCGCGTCTTCCCGTGGGTCTTCCCGATGATCACCACCTCCTGGTCGCAGAACACCGCCAAGATCAAGTACATCGGGATGAAGGAAGGCGGCATGGACAAGCTCAAGGGCAAGAAGATCGTGAACATCTATCACGACTCGGCCTACGGCAAGGAAACCATCCCCGTGCTCGACGCGCAGGCGGCGAAGTACGGCTTCAACGTCATCCACATCCCGGTCTCGCATCCGGGCAACGAGCAGCAGTCGCAGTGGCTGCGCGTGCGTCAGGAGAAGCCGGACTGGGTCATCCTGCGCGGCTGGGGCGTGATGAACCCGACGGCGATCAAGGCCGCCGCCAAGGTCGGTTTCCCGCGCGAGAAGATGATCGGCGTCTGGTGGTCGGGCGCGGAAGAAGACGCCATCCCGGCCGGTCCGGCGGCCAAGGGCTTCACCGCTGCCGGCTTCAACGTCGCCGGTACCAACTACCCGGTGGTCAAGGCGATCCAGGAAAACGTCTACGCCAAGAACAAGGGCAACATGGAAGACAAGAACCGCGTCGGTTCGGTCTACTACAACCGTGGCGTGGTGCACGGGATCATCACCGTCGAAGCCATCCGCACCGCCCAGGCCAAGTTCGGCAAGGGCAAGGTCATGAGCGGCGAGCAGATGCGCTGGGCCTTCGAGAACCTGTCCATCGACGCCAAGCGCCTGAAGGAACTCGGCGCCGAAGGCTTCATGCCCGACCTGAAGGTGAGCTGTGCCGACCACGAAGGCTCCGGCAAGGTGAAGTTCCAGCAGTGGGACGGCAAGCAATGGAAGGTGCTGACCGACTGGATCGACGCCGACAGGGAACTGGTGCGGCCGATGATCGAGGAATCCGCGGCGAAGTACGCCAAGGAGAAGGGCATCACCCCGCGTGACTGCTCGAAGGAAGGTTGAGGCGACGGCGCCGCAAGGCGCCACGTTTCGGCCCGCCGGATCGCCCGCCGAGGGCGGTCCGGCGGCACCACCGGATGGATGGAGACGATGACGACAACGACACAACCCGCCGAAGCCGCAGGCAACTACCTGACGGTGAACAACATCGAGGTCATTTACGACCACGTGATCCTCGTGCTCAAGGGCGTTTCACTCGATGTGCCCAAGGGCCGCATCGTCGCCCTGCTCGGTGCCAACGGTGCCGGCAAGTCGACCACGCTGAAGGCGATTTCCAACCTGCTCGGCGCCGAACGCGGCGACGTGACCAAGGGCGACATCGTCTTCAAGGGCACGCGCGTCGAGCGGATGACGCCCAACGAACTCGTGAAGCGCGGCGTCATCCAGGTCATGGAAGGCCGCCACTGCTTCGCTCACCTGACGCTCGAAGAAAACCTGCTCACCGGCGCCTATACGCGCGGCATTTCGCGCACCGAATTGAAGCAGAGCCTGGAAATGGTCTACCACTACTTCCCGCGCCTGAAGCAACGCCGGATGACGCAGGCCGGCTACACCTCCGGCGGCGAGCAGCAGATGTGCGCCATCGGCCGGGCGCTGATGGCCAAGCCGGAAATGATCCTGCTCGACGAACCGTCGATGGGCCTCGCGCCGCAGATCGTCGAGGAAATCTTCGAGATCGTGAAGAACCTCAACCAGAGCGAGCGCGTCAGCTTCCTGCTCGCCGAGCAGAACACCATGGTTGCGCTGCGCTATGCTGACTTCGGCTACATTCTCGAAAACGGCCGCGTCGTCATGGAAGGCGAAGCCAAGGAACTGGCCTCGAACGAGGACGTGAAAGAGTTCTACCTCGGGCTGTCGAGTGCCGGGCGCAAGAGCTTCCGCGAGGTCAAGCACTACCGCCGCCGCAAACGCTGGCTCTCCTGAGATGGCCGAGCGCGCCGCAATGCTTCGTTGCTCGCCTGCTTGCGTGCCCGGTGCGCACGGCGCAGGCTCGCGCCTCGTCTTGCGGTGCTACCTGGCCATCTCGTCGGGTGCCGAGCGCGCCGCAATGCTTCGTTGCTCGCCTGCTTGCGTGCCCGGTGCGCACGGCGCAGGCTCGCGCCTCGTCTTGCGGCGCTACCTGGCCATCTCGTCGGGTGCCGAGCGCGCCGCAATGCTTCGTTGCTTGCCTGCTTGTGTGCCCGGTGCGCACGGCACAGGCTCGCGCCTTGTCTTGCGGCGCTATCTGGCCATCTTGCCACCGATGTCTCGTCGCACAAGCGCTTGCGCGCCTGGCGCACGCGGCGCGGTTTTGCGCCTCGCCTCGGGGTGCTGTCCGACACGCTCACTGGTCGCCGTGCGCGGCACCCGCAGGCCGCTTTCGTAGCGAACGATCCGCCCCATCAACTTGAAGACATTTCCCCACAGGCTGGCCGCTGCTTGGCCCGGAGACATTCATATGGAATTTTTCGACGCATTGGAAACCCGCCTTCCGGAGGTGCGCGAACGCCAGCAGATGGCCGCGCTGCCGTCGCTGGTCGCGTTTGCCAAGACCTATGCTCCGGCCTTTGGCGAACTGCTTGCCGATGTCGATGCCGAATCGGTGACGACGCGTGAGGCGCTGGCGAAGCTGCCGGTGACCCGCAAGAGCGAGTTGCTCGAACGGCAGCAGGCGCGCCGGCCCTTCGGCGGCTTCGTCGGCGACTGGCGTGGCCGCGTCGCCCGCGTCTATTCGTCGCCGGGGCCGATCTACGAACCGGAAGGGCGGGGCGCCGATTACTGGCGCACGGCGCGCGCCATGTTCGCTGCCGGTTTCCGCGCCGGCGACCTGGTGCACAACAGTTTTTCGTACCACATGACGCCCGGCGCCTGGATCATGGAAGCCGGCGTGCATGCACTCGGCGGCACGGTCTTTCCCGGCGGTGTCGGGCAGACCGAACAGCAGGTGCAGGCGATGGGCGATCTGCGGCCGGATGCCTACGTCGGCACGCCGTCCTTCCTTCGCATCCTGCTTGAGAAGGCCGACGAAATGCAGGTCGACGTCAGCAGCCTGAAGAAGGCGCTGGTTTCCGGCGAGGCCTTTCCGCCTTCGGTGCGCGATGCGCTGGCGGCGCGTGGCATCGATGGCTATCAGGCTTATGCCACCGCCGACCTCGGCGTCATCGCCTACGAAACGCCGGCCCGCGAAGGACTGGTCATCGACGAGGGCGTCATCGTCGAGATCGTCCGCCCGGGAACCGGCGACCCTGTACCTGCGGGCGAAGTCGGCGAAGTCGTCGTCACCGTCTTCAACCGCGACTACCCGCTGATCCGCTTCGGCACCGGCGATCTCTCGGCGATCATGCCCGCCTCGCTGACC
>JAVFAT010000124.1:0-5903 GCA_034002385.1 Azospira sp.
GCGCCTGGGCGAGGCCGAGCGTGGCCTTGGCCGAGAAGCCGAAGCGGCTGTTGGCTTCGCGCTGCAGGCTGGTCAGGTCGTAGAGCAGCGGCGAAAGCTGGGTCGAGGGCTTGGCCTCTTCCGTCACCTCGCCCGGCTGGCCGAGGCATCTGGCGCGCAATGCGTCGGCGCGGGCCTGATCCCACAGGCGGTCGGCGCGGGCGTGTTCGTCGTCCTCGTTGCGCTTGAATTTCTCGTCGAACCACTTGCCCCGGTACTCACCGGCGGCGCACTCGAAGACGCCTTCGACTTCCCAGTAGGCGCGCGGCTTGAACTTCTTGATCTTCGCCTCGCGCTCGACCAGGATCGCCAGCGTCGGCGTCTGGACGCGGCCGACGGTGGTCAGGTGGAAGCCGCCGGTCTTGGAGTTGAAGGCGGTCATCGCGCGCGTGCCGTTGATGCCGACCAGCCAGTCGGACTCGGAACGGCAGACGGCGGCATCGGCCAGGCCGCGCAGATCGGCGCCCGGACGCAGGCTGGCGAAGCCCTCGCGGATCGCCGCCGGCGTCATCGATTGCAGCCACAGGCGCTGTACCGGCTTGCCGCTCCTGGCGTGCTGCGCGATGTAATTGAAGATCAGCTCGCCCTCGCGTCCCGCGTCACAGGCGTTCACCAGGCCGGTGACGTCCTTGCGCTTGATCAGCTTGGTCACGAGCTTCAGCCGCGACTCGGTCTTCTCGATCGGCTTCAGGTCGAAGTGCGGCGGGATCACCGGCAGATGGGCGAAGGACCATTTGCCGCGCTTGACCTCGTAGGCTTCCGGGCAGGCCAGTTCGAGCAGGTGGCCGATCGCCGAGGTGAGGACGTATTCCTCGCTCTCGAAGTAGTCGTCGTGCTTGGTGAAGCCGCCGAGCGCGCGCGCGATGTCGGCGGCGACGGAGGGTTTCTCGGCGATGATCAGCTTCTTGGTCATGAGGGGGCGCTCGAAGGCAGGCGGCCGGCGGCCGGCAATCTGTGATTGCGACGGATGATAAGAGGGTTCCGATGCCCCGCGCAAGCGGCATCCGGTGGGCGTCTCAGTGCAGCGGCGCCCCTTCCGGGACGGCGAGAAGTTCCTCGACGATGAGTGGCGGCAGATCCTGATCCTGGCTCCACAGCACCATGAGGACGATGACCTTGAGCTTGTCGAGCGAAACCTCGGCGTCGCCGAGGTCGAGGGCAAGGTCGATGATCAGTTCGCGCAGCGGCGGCGTGACGACGCCGGCGCCTTCGAGAAAGAGGATGAAATCGAGGCCGTCGGTGCCCAGGCGATCGCTTTCGTCGGTGGTGTATGCGCGCACGGCGCGCGGGTCGGTGGCGAACGGCGTCGGCCGCGCTGACTTCAGGTCGTCGAGCCAGTCGAGGGCGAGCGAGATCTCATCGGGGTCGAATCCGGCGGCGGAGAGCTTGCGGGCAAGCGCACCGGGCGCGGGGTGGGCATTCAGGTCGAAGTAGTTTTCGAAGAGGAAGACGAGGACGTCGATCATCGTTCATTGTGCGTTTTCTGCCAGCCGCTGGTAGCGGCCTCCCGGCAGGCTGGCGATGCGTCCATCGAGTTCCAGCCGCAACAGGATCACGGAAAGCGCATCGGCCGTCAAGCCGGTGCGGCCGAGCAGTTCGTCGAAACCGACGGGCTGGAAGCCGGCCCGGTCGAGCACTGCGTCTGCCGCATCGTCGCCTTGTTCGCCCGTTCCGCGCGGGTCTCCGGGCGTGTCGAGCGAGGCGGGTACGGTGCTTGAGGCGGGTGTTGTGGAAGGCGCGGAAGGGACGGAAGAGGCCTGTCTTGCCGTGCTGGGGGCCGTCGGCGCGTCCGGCAGCGCCAGTTCTTCGAGGACGTCGCCGACCGTTTCGACCAGCTTCGCGCCCTGCCGGATCAGCTGGTGGCAGCCGCGCGACTGCGGCGAGTGGATCGATCCGGGAATGGCGAAGACCTCGCGGCCCTGCTCGCCGGCCAGCCGTGCAGTGATCAGCGAGCCGCTTTCGGGCGCCGCCTCGATGACCAGCACGCCGCGCGACAGGCCGGCGATGAGGCGGTTGCGGCGCGGAAAGTTGGCGGCGGCAGCCTGCGTGCCGAGCGGAAATTCGGAGACGATGGCGCCCTTCTCGGCGATTTCCTCGGCCAGCGCACGGTTGCGCGCCGGGTACAGGCGGTCGGCGCCGGTGCCGATGACGGCGATGGTGGCGCCGCCGGCATCGAGCGTGCCCCGGTGCGCGGCGGCGTCGATGCCGAGTGCGAGGCCGCTGACGATGGCCAGGCCTTTGGCCGCCAGCGCGCCGGTGAAGCGGCGGGCGTCGGCTTCGCCCTGCGGCGTCGCATTGCGGCTGCCAACCACGGCCAGCGCCGGCAGTGCCAGCAGGCCGGTACGGCCGCGCACGTAGAGCAGGGTTGGCGGATCGGGGATTTCGAGCAGCGCCCGCGGGTAGTCGTCGTCGGCGAGCGTCAGCAGGCGCCGGCCGGGGGTGGCCGCCCAGGCGAGCGCGGCATCGACGGCGGCGCGGTTGTCGGTGTCGAGCAGCAGGCCGGCGGCCTTGTCGCCGACGATGGCGGCGAGCGCCGGCCGGTCGGTGGCGAAGATCTGCGCCGGCAGGCCGAAGGCGGCCAGCAACTTGCGCTGGCTGGCGCCGCCGATGCCGGGAATCAGCGCCAGGCGGAGCCAGCCGGCGAGGGTGTCGGTGGCCGGGGGCGCGGATGCAGCGGTCAGTGCGGCAGCCGATGCGGCGGCAGACACGGCGACGCCCCTCTGCCCCGTCACGCCCGGCCGCTCAGGGCCGGTGCAGCGCGTCGTTGATGCTGACCGCGCCGGTGGCGTCGAGCACCAGCGCGTAGGAAACGCGCTCGAAGGTGCGGAAGATGAAGACCAGGCCGTAACGTTGGCGAGGCAGTTCGATCGTTTCCATCCGGTCGGTCTGCGCGTTGCGGAAGGTGTCGGCGCGCTTGCGGTAGAGGGCCAGCACGTGGCCGATTTCGAGACCGTCGCGCAGACCCCGGTTGATGGCGATGACCGAATTGCGGCCGGCGGTGCCGACGCCGCCGTGCACCGAGGCGACGCGCGCTTCGATTTCGGTTTCCGGGCGGTGCGGCGCGTAGTTAACCAGCGGCGGTCGGTGCGCCGGCAGCAGCCGGTCGCCGCGCCCGATTTCCTGCTTGGCCGTGGTGATGGTGAATACACCCGGTTCGCCCGGCTCCACCTGGCGTGCGCTGCCGAGGTGGAAGGCCTCGTAGCCGAGCACTTGGCGTGTTTCCGGGTCGAGCAGCGGCTTCGCCGGCCGGTAGATCTGCCAGTGTTCCTGCGCCGGGCTGGCGCCGGCGACGAAGACCGTGTCGCCGGCGCCGAGGAAGACGCGATCCTCCTGCATGGCGACGATGCGGGCGCTGCCGGCGATGTGCGCTTCCTCGACGATCAGCGGTTCGGCGAGGAAGGGTTCGATGGCCTTCGGCGGGATGCTCGGCACGCTGTCGGCCAGCGCCTCGTCGTAGATTCTCGGCTGCAGGCGGCTTTCGGGCAGGGGTTCGGGCGCCGGTTCGGGCGTTGGTTCGGCCGTTGATTCGGGCGACTGGGTCGCGGTGGCGATGCGCAGCAGTGGATTGCCGTCGGCGTCGTGGTCGAGGACGATCACGTCGCCGGGGTAGATGAGGTGCGGGTTCCTGATCTGTTCCCGGTTCATCCGCCAGATTTCCGGCCAGCGCCAGGGTTCCTTGAGGAAACGCCCGGAAATACCCCATAGCGTGTCGCCGCGCACGACGACGTGCTGGTGCGGTGCATTTTCGGCGATGTGCAGCGGCGGCGTGCCGGCGGCCTGGGCGAGGCCGGCGGCGAGCGCCAGCAGGAGCGCGGATATAATGCGGTTCATCGTGCTATCCTCATTCGGGCGTTTCGCGCCGGGAACAAGCGGTACCGGGGCGTGTCAACCGGCAGGTGCGGATCGTTTCCCGGGGTGCAGCGGGCAGCTTCCGCCGGTGCCTGTTCATGTTTCACTCCGGCCCGTCCGGGCTTGCGCCCTCGCCGGTGAATGGACCGCGCGCAATCCGGACAACGGCATTCCGGCTTCGGCAGATATGAAATGGCTGCATCGTGGAGTCGGAATCGGAACCATGATCGGAAACCGTGATTGGGGATGGTCGGAGTTGCCGGACGGGCCGGACTGGCCGGGATTGAATCAATTGACTGCCGGTAAATTGCGCGTCCGATTCTGCACGTAATGACTTATTCGATCAAGATTTTCAATGGCGCTCCTACCTATTCTCCGCTTTCCCGACCCGCGTTTGCAGAAAATAGCCGCGCCGGTCACGAAAATTGACGACGACATTCGCCGGCTGGCTGCCGACATGGCTGAAACCATGTACGAAGCGCCGGGTATCGGCCTGGCCGCGACGCAGGTCGATGTGCACAAGCAGGTGATCGTCATCGACGTTTCCGAGGACCGCAACGAGCTGCTGGTTCTGGTGAATCCCGAACTGCTGGCCGGCGAAGGCTGCCGGGTCGGTGAGGAAGGCTGCCTGTCCGTACCCGGCATCTACGACAAGGTGGAGCGGGCGGAGAAAGTGAGCGTCCGCTATCTCGACCTGGAAGGCCAGCAGCAGACGCTGGAAGCCGAGGGGCTGCTCGCTGTGTGCATCCAGCACGAGATCGACCATCTGCACGGCAAGGTCTTCGTCGACCACCTGTCGATGCTGAAGCAGATGCGCATCAAGTCCAAGCTCGCAAAGCAGGCGCGCATCACCGCCTGAGGGGCACCGCATGAAGCTGATCTTTGCCGGCACACCGGAATTCGCGGCGGCGGCGCTCGCCGCGCTGATCGACGCCGGCCACGAGATCGCCCTCGTCCTCACCCAGCCCGACCGCCCGGCGGGTCGCGGCATGGCGCTGCAGGCCTCGCCGGTCAAGCGTTTGGCCGAGGCGCATGGCCTGTCGGTGTTCCAGCCGGCGACGCTGAAGGACGCCGACGTGCAGGCCCGGCTTGCCGCCATCGGCGCCGACGCCATGGTCGTCGCCGCCTACGGCCTGATCCTGCCGCAGGCGGTGCTCGACCTGCCGCGCCACGGCTGCCTCAACATCCACGCCTCGCTCTTGCCGCGCTGGCGCGGCGCGGCGCCGATCCAGCGTGCGCTGCTTGCTGGCGACCCTGAAACCGGCGTCTGCATCATGCAGATGGAAGCCGGCCTCGACACCGGCCCGGTGCTTTGCGCCGAGGCGACGCCGATCACCGGCGACGACACCACGGCGACGCTGCACGACCGTCTCGCCGCCATCGGCGCCCGCCTGATCGTCGATGCGCTGGCCCGCTTGCCGCTGCCGGTGCGGCCACAGCCGGCCGACGGCGTCACCTATGCGGCCAAGATCGACAAGGCCGAGAGCGTCATCGACTGGACGCGCCCGGCCGCCGAACTCGACCGCCGGATACGCGCCTTCAACCCCTTTCCCGGTGCGCAGACGACGCTTGCCGGCGCCTCGGTCAAGCTGTGGCAGGCAAGGCCGGTTGCTGGCAGCGGACGGCCCGGCGAGGTGCTCGCCGCCGGCCGCGACGGCATCGTCGTTGCCTGCGGCGAGGGCGCGCTTTCGGTCGGCGAATTGCAGAAGGCCGGCGGCAAGCGCCTGCCGGCGGCGCAATTTCTCGCCGGCCACGCGCTGGCACCGGGCGCCTCGTTCGGTTCCTGAGCGCCCGTCGCCGCCCGGCTTGCGGGCACGTTTGGCGGGCGGCAACGCATTCATTCAGTAACGCCCCGGAAATTTTCCGGCGCTCTTTTGTCCGATGGACAGGCGGGTGTCGACCCCGAAAGCCGTGCTCAATGCTCGCCGCGAAATCGCGGGCAGAAGCGCAGGGAAATTCGGAAGGCTCGGAGGGTGGAATGCTTCATCCCTGCGTCGCAGCGATCTCCCGCCGCA
>JAVFAT010000125.1:0-5854 GCA_034002385.1 Azospira sp.
GTGCAGCAGCGCCGCCAGGAGCGCGACGAACACGAGCGTCGTCACCGCCGCGACCCGGTACGGCAGGCGCCACAGCAGGTCGCGCAGCAGCGCGAGCAGCAGCAGGCTGCACAGCAGCAGCGGCTCGACCCAGGCGGCGAACTCGACGAAACGCGCCGGCCAGAGGGCCAGGCGCGGTGCCTGCACCAGTGCCGCCGCCAGCGCCAGCAGGTTGGCGCCGAGCAGCAGGCGCAGCATCACGCCGAGGTTGCGGAAATCCGGCAGCCGGTGGCCGGGAAGGTTTTGCCTTATACTTGCCATCCCTCGAAATCGCTTGAAATCGCTTGAATACAGGCGGTTCGGGCCATTCTAGCCGACAACGCACTGCATCCATCATGAGCCAGAACGACACCGCGCAATACACCTGGGCCGGCCGCTTCTCCGAGCCGATGTCCGACCTCGTCAAACGCTACACGGCCTCGGTCGATTTCGACCAGCGCATGTGGCGGCAGGATATTCGAGGGTCCCTGGCGCACGCCAGGATGCTGGCGAAGCAGGGCATCATCGGCGCGCAGGATCTGGCCGACATCGAACGCGGCATGAAACAGGTTCAGGAGGAAATCGAATCCGGCCGCTTCGAATGGTCGCTCGACCTCGAAGACGTGCACCTCAACATCGAAAAGCGCCTGACCGCGCTCGTCGGCGACGCGGGCAAGCGCCTGCACACCGGCCGTTCGCGCAACGACCAGGTGGCCACCGACATCCGCCTGTGGCTGCGCGACACCATCGACGACATCCTCGTCCTCATCCGCCAGTTCCAGGAAAACCTGCTGATGCTGGCCGAGAAGGAAGCGGCCACCCCGATGCCCGGCTCGACACACCTGCAGGTGGCGCAGCCGGTGACCTTCGGCCACCACCTGCTCGCCTACTTCGAGATGACACAGCGCGACAAGGAGCGCTTCGCCGATTGCCGCAAGCGCGTGAACCGCCTGCCGCTCGGCGCCGCCGCGCTGGCCGGCACCACCTACCCGATCGACCGCGAGTTCGTGGCGAAGGAACTGGGTTTCGACGGCGTCTGCGAGAACTCGCTCGATGCCGTCTCCGACCGCGACTTCGGCATCGAATTCTGCGCCGCCGCCGCCTTGCTGATGACGCACTTCTCGCGTCTCTCGGAAGAGCTGGTGCTGTGGATGAACCCGCGCTTCGGCTTCGTGAAGATCGCCGACCGCTTCTGCACCGGCAGCTCGATCATGCCGCAGAAGAAGAACCCGGACGTGCCGGAACTGGCGCGTGGCAAGACCGGGCGAGTGAACGGCAGCCTGATCTCGATGCTGACGCTGATGAAGGGCCAGCCGCTGGCCTACAACAAGGACAATCAGGAAGACAAGGAGCCGCTGTTCGATACCGCCGACACGGTGCTGGACACGCTGCGCATCTTCGCCGACATGATGGGCGGCATCGAGGCACGGCCGGAGAACATGCGCAACGCGCTGACGCAGGGCTTCGCCACGGCGACCGACCTGGCCGACTACCTGACCAAGAAGGGCCTGCCCTTCCGCGACGCGCACGAAGCCGTCGGCTTGGCGGTGAAGCGCGCCGAGGAACTGGGCGTCGACCTCCCGCAGCTCTCCCTCGCCGACCTGCAAGGCTTCTCGCCGCTGGTCGGCGACGACGTCTTCGCCGTGCTGACGGTGGAAGGCTCGCTCGCCGCCCGCGACCACATCGGCGGCACCGCGCCGAAGCAGGTAAGCGCCGCCATAGCCCGCGCCCGCGCGCGGCTTTGAAAAGTCTTCCCCGCGCCCGCGCGCGGCTTTGAAAGTCTGCCCCGCGCCCGCGCGCGGCTTTGGACGACCGCCCCGCGCTGTTTCAGCGCGAGCAGCCGATGGAGAAGTGCGACTTCTGCCCTTCCGTCCAGGAAAGCGTGCTGCGCACCTTCCGCGTCGTGCCGTCGAATAGCACGTCGAAGCGCGCCGCCTCGTTCCAGCTGTCGCAGTAACGCCATTCCCAGACCCGCTCGTCGCGCGCGGGGAAATACGCCGTCCACTGCGGCTGCGGCGGGCCGAGCGTGCGCAGCACCTCGTCCTCCGTCATGCCCTCGACGATGCGCGCGAAATGGCCGCTCTCCAGCGCGTTCTCGATGCGCTCCAGGCGGCCGTCGGCGCCGATGAAGACCATCCACGTATGAAAGCCGGCCGGCCCGCGCGGATACGCCAGCTGCGCCCCGCCGCCGTCGCGCGGCCAGCGCATCGCCGGCTCGCCCATCGTCGCCCGCACCGCGTTTTCATCGGCAACGCCCGGCACGAGACCGTGGCCGGCATAGCCGGCGCAGGCGCCGAGCGCGAGGGCGGAGAGAAGGGCGAGCGGGGCAAGAAAAGCGCGGCAGCGGGCGGTCATGACGGTTTCCGGGCGGCGGGACGGCGCATTGTGGCGCAGGCCGCCTGCCGGCGCCAGTCCGGCATTGTGCCGGGGGCGCAACTGGGAGCAGGGCAAGCGCAGTCTGACGGGGCTGCCAAAGCCCTGCGCAAGTGCTGGACAAAGCCCCGGAGGCCGCGCTTGCTGCGCTGCATTGAGGTCGCCATGGGAGCGGAGCACCAAGGCGCCACGGTTTTCAGCCAGACCCCCTTTGGCCTGCTTCTGAAGCGGGCGTCATGCCGCATCGCCCTCGTCGGGTGACGAATTGGACGGGCGCGGAGTCAGTGCGAGCCGGGGCGGATGCAGCGGATGTCGAGACCGAGCGGTTCGGCGAGTTCGAGCCAGGGGCGGTCGGAGGTAAGCACGGGGCTCCCCAGACGTTGCGCGACGGCCAGGCAGAGGCGGTCGCCCAGGCTCAAGCCTTGGCGGCGTGTCGATGAGCGCAGCTGCCCGGCGAGCAAACCATCCGTCTCGGTGACGGGAATCACGCGATAGCCCAGTTCCACCAGCATCGGGCCGACGACATCGGCTGCCACGCCCCGGTCAAGGCACTTGATCACGACTTCGGCATGATTGGCCGCCGTCATCAGGCAATCCTCGAGTTCGAGCACCGCGTCGACCTGATCTCTTCCTGGCTCACCATGGAGGTAAGCAAGGATCACGGAAGCGTCGAGCAGCAGCATCACGCACCACGCCCGGCATCGATGGTGGCGGCTTCTTCTGCTGCCTCGTGCGCCGCTTCAGCACGTCGCTCGGCGATCAGCTCATCGACGATGGAGGGGCCGCCAGCGGAGACATATTTGCGGAAGGTTGCGAGTGCCCGCTCCCGTCTGGCCCGTCGCGAGGTAATCACCGCTTCGCCATCGCGCAGCTCGAACAGCACGGCGTCGCCTTCCTTGAGGCCGAGCGACTGACGGATTTCTGCCGGTATGACAACTCGGCCGCCTTCTGACATTTTCATCTGGATCATGCTGTTTGCTCCATTCGCAAGGATGAATGTCAGTATAGGCGCTCCGGCCCGGCCGTCAAACAGGCAGCCGGTAGCCGCTCAGGCCGAAAGTGGCTTCCTTGCCGATGTGCAGTCACTGGCTGAGCTGCAGAAAGGAGACGAAGGGAGCGAGGTCGCCGGAGAGCGTCCATGTGCCGACCACGGGAAGGTCATCTTCTGCTGCTGCCGGCTGGAGTAGCGCGTCCAGTCGCGCCAGCGCAGGTCTTTTGTTCGGCGAATTTGCCGAGATCGTGCAGCAGGGCCGCAAACGCAACACGACTCGACTGATCGAGCAAATCCCCCATCCCGCACCTCCTGTTTGAACTTTCCCGATTATGCAATTGAATTGTCGGGAAAGGGTGTTCGCAAGCTTGCCGCCCTCTCAGACCGGGTTGTCGATGTCGACGAACTCGCATTCCAGCCCGAAGCGTTCGGCGAGGTGTGCGGCGAGTGCGGCGACGCCACCGCGCTCGGTGGCGTGATGGCCGGCGGCGAGGTAGGCGACGCCGGATTCGCGGGCCAGATGCACGGTCTGCTCGGAAATTTCGCCGCTGACGTAGGCGTCGACACCGAGCGCGATGGCCTGCTCGAAATACCCCTGCGCGCCGCCCGAACACCAGCCGATGCGGGCCACCGGACGTGTGGCCTCGCCGATCAGCAGCGGCTCGCGGCCGAGGCCGGTGGCGATGCGGGCGGCCAGTTCGCCGGCGGTTGTCGGCGTGTCGACGCGGCCGAGCCAGCCGATGTCCTGCTCGCCGAAGCGGCCTTCCGCCGTCCAGCCGAGGCGTGCCGCCAGCTGCGCGTTGTTGCCGAGTTCGGGGTGGGCGTCGAGCGGCAGATGGTAGGCGAAGAGGTTGATGTCGTGCGCCAGCAGCGCGCCGATGCGCTGGCGGCGCAGGCCGGTGATGCGGCCGTCCTCGCCTTTCCAGAACCAGCCGTGGTGCACCAGCAGCGCGTCGGCGCGGCGGGCGATGGCGGCGTCGATCAATGCCTGGCTGGCGGTGACGCCGGCGACGATGCGACGTACTTCGGGCCGTCCTTCCACTTGCAACCCGTTTGGGCAATAATCCCTGAATTGCGCCGTCGCAAGGGTTTCATCGAGGTGGCGCGCCAATTCGTCACGATTCATGCGGGTTTCCGTTCGTCGTCGTTCATGAAAAAACTCTGGCTGATTTTTGCACAAACGGCGACCATCGGTCTCGCTGCCTTCTTCGTCGTCGCCACCCTCAAACCCGAGTGGCTGGGCGAAAAACCGGGCGTCGTGCGCATCCACGAGTCCACTCCCGCAGCCGAAGCGGTGCCGGCGCCGACTTCCTACGGCGAGGCCGCGCGCAAGGTGGTGCCAAGCGTGGTGCACATCTACACGACGCAGGCGCCGCGCCGCAATCTTCATCCGCTGCTCGACGATCCGATCTTCCGCCACTTTTTCGGCGAGCGCATGGAAGAGGACCGGCAGCGCCATTCCGGCCTCGGCTCCGGCGTCGTCGTCAGCGCCGACGGCTACGTGCTGACCAACTACCACGTCATCGAGGCGGCGGATGCCGTCGAGGTGGCGCTGAACGATGGCCGCAAGCTGCGCGCCCGCGTCGTCGGCGTTGACCCGGAATCCGATCTCGCCGTGCTGCGCGTCGGCAACGAACGGGCCGGCGCCAAGGAAGACCTGAACCTGACGCCGATCACCTTCGGTCGCATGGAGGACGTGCGCGTCGGCGACGTCGTGCTCGCCATCGGCAACCCGTTCGGCGTCGGCCAGAGCGTGACCATGGGCATCGTTTCGGCGCTCGGCCGCACGCACCTCGGCATCAACACCTTCGAGGATTTCATCCAGACCGATGCGGCGATCAACCCCGGCAACTCGGGCGGTGCGCTGACCGACGCCGCCGGCAACCTGATCGGCATCAACACGGCGATCTACTCGCGCACCGGCGGTTCGCTCGGCATCGGCTTCGCCATTCCGGTGTCGACGGCAAAGAGCGTGATGGAGCAGATCATCCAGACCGGCAGCGTCACGCGCGGCTGGATCGGCGTCGAGGCGCAGGAGATCACGCCGGAACTCGCCGAGACCTTCGGCCTCCCCGACGAGGAAGGCGCGCTGATCGCCGGCGTCGTCCGTGGCAGCCCGGCCGACAGCGGCGGCATCCGCCCCGGTGACGTGCTGCTCGCCGTCAACGGCAGGCCGGTGCGCGACCCACAGGGAATGCTCGACCTGATCGCCGCGCTCAAGCCCGGCGAAACGGTGCCGTTCAAGCTGCGCCGCGACAAGGCCATCCTCGACGCCTCGGTGAAGATCGGCAAGCGCCCGACGAGCACGCCGGAGCGTGAACGGCGGGAGCGGCGCGAGTAGTCCGCGCCATCGATGGAGGGCAGCGCCATGTGCCAGCTTCTGGGGATGAACTGCAACGTTCCCACCGACATCTGCTTTTCCTTCACCGGCTTCCAGGCGCGCGGCGGCGCCACCGACGTGCATGCCGACGG
>JAVFAT010000126.1:0-5807 GCA_034002385.1 Azospira sp.
CATGGCGCTCTTCTCGACGGTGCTGCCGGTGCTCTGGCAGTCGGCGGCGATTCGCCGCATTGGCGCCGCGCGCTCGGTGCTGATCGGTACGCTCGGGCCGATGCTGACCCTGTTCTTCGGTTGGTGGTTGCTGGCCGAGCCGGTTTCGCTTGCGCAGATCGCCGGCGCCGCGCTGGTGCTGGCGGGGGTGCTGCTGGTCAGTCGCAGCCGGAAAGCGGCGCCCGAGCGGCGCGTTTGATGTCGCCGCGGGCGATTGTCGTCCGCGCCCGCAACTGCCCGCAGCCGCCGTCGACGTCCTGTCCGGCCGAAGTGCGCAGCTTGGTCAGGATGCCGCGCCGGTGCAGCGCGCGCAGCATTCCGGCGGCGCGCCCGGGCGGCGGCCGCCGCCAGATTTCGCCGTTTTCCCCGCGCAGTCCTTCGTTCTCGTTGTACGGGATCAGGTTCATTACCGCGTATTTGCCGCGCAGCAGGCGGACGATGCCGTCGATTTCTGCCTCGCCGTCGTTCACACCGTCAAGCAGCGTCCACTGGTACTGGATGGGATAGCCGCTGGCGCGCGCCCAGGCCTCGGCGCGTTCGACCATTTCCTCGATGCTGATCTGCGGCGCGCGCGGCAGCAAGCGGGCGCGCAGTTCCGGGTCGGTGGTGTGCAGCGAGAGCGCCAAGGCCGGCCGCACGTCACCGGCCCGCATCGCTTCCAGCCGCTCGAAGACGCGCCGGTCGCCGACCGTGGACAGCACCAGGTTCTTGTGGCCGATGCCGCCTTCGCGACCGAGCAGGTCGATGGCGGCGAGCACGTTCTCCAGGTTGTGCGCCGGTTCGCCCATGCCCATGAAGACGACCTTCTTCACCGGCCGGCGGCGGCGGGCGAGCACCACCTGGGCGACGATCTCGGCGCTGCCGAGCTGGCGCAGCAGGCCGTCCCTGCCGGTCATGCAGAAGGTGCAGCCGACCGCGCAGCCGACCTGCGTCGATACGCACAGGCCGTCCTTCAGCAGCAGCACGCTCTCGATCGTCTGCCCGTCGGCGAGTTCGACGAGAAGGCGTGCCGAGCCGTCCTCGCCAGGGTGCTCGGAGCGCACGCGGGCAAGCGCGTCGAGTTCGGCGGCAAGCGCCGGCAGCGCCTCACGCACGGCCAGCGGCAGCACGTCCTCGGCCTTGCGCGGGCCGGCGGTCAGCGGCTGGCCGGTAAGCCAGGCGCGCAGGATGCGGGCTTCGTGCGCCGGCTTGGCGCCGAGCTCGCGCAGGCGTTGGCGGAGGGCTTCAATCTGCATTGCGGGGCGGGCGGGAAGGGGCTGAAAGGAGCGGAAAGAGCGTGGGAAGAGGGGGGTGAAAAGGGCGAAGGCGCTTGCCGGCGGTGATTCTGTGCGTCTTGCCCGGCGCTGCGTGTTCAGTCGGCGGCGAGCCGCCACAGCGAGGTTTTCTCGGCAACGCGGGCCAGGTAGAGCGGGTCGCTCCGGTCGGCCGCCTTTTTGTGCGTCGGCCGTGTGTCGTGGCGCTCGACCACTTTCAGCCCGGCGGCCTCGATCAGCCGCAGGACTTCGCCGCGCTGGCGCAGGCCGAGATGCTCGGCGAAGTCGGAGAGGATCAGCCAGCCTTCGCCGTCGGGCGCGAGATGATCCTTCAGGCCGGCGAGGAAGCCTTTCAACATGCGGCTGTCCGGGTCGTAGACGGCGCCCTCGATCGGTGCCGCGACCTTGCCCGGCAGCCAGGGCGGGTTGCAGACGATCAGCGGCGCCCGGCCTTCCGGGAAGAGGTCGGCTTCGACAAGCTTGACCTGCCGCCCGAGGCCGAGGCGGTCGATGTTCTCGCGGGCACAGGCCAGCGCGCGCGGGTCGCGGTCGGTGCCGACGATCCTGCGCACGCCGCGCCGGGCCAGCACGGCGGCGAGGACGCCGGTGCCGGTGCCGATGTCGAAGGCCAGCGAAGCCGTTTCCAGTGCCGACGGCAACGGCGCCTCGGCAACGAGATCGATGTACTCGCCGCGCACTGGCGAAAAAACGCCGTAGTGCGGGTGGATGGATTCCCCAAGCGCCGGGATCGGCACGCCCTTCTTGCGCCACTCGTGGGCACCGATCAGCCCCTGCAGTTCGCGCAGCGAGACGACCGAGGGTTCGCCGTCCGCCGCACCCCAGGCTTCGCCGAGCGCGCCGGTGACGTCCGGCGCACGGCGCAGCGGGATGGCGTAGTCGCCGTCGACCGGGATTAGCAACAAACCTAGCGTGCGTGCCCGCTGCGCCTGCGCCATGCGGTGCTGGTGGAAGGCTTCGGTGATGCTGGCCGTTTTCCTGGGTCGTTTCTCGGCACGGCGGCCCATTGCCTGCAGCAGCTGGCGGGCATTCTGGAAATCACCGCGCCAGAGCAGCGCCGTGCCCTCGCAGGCGAGCTGGTAGGCAGTGTCGGCTTTCGTCAGGTCGTCGGCGACGACGACGCGTTTCGGCGGCGTGGCGCCGGCTTCCGAGCGCCAGCGGGCGGTCTGTGTTGCGCCGCCTTCTTCCCAGTGCAGGGTCGGGGGAAGTGCGGTAATGGGAGCAGTGGGGGTCATGCCAATAGCCCACCGGTTGTGGCCAGCGCATTTCTCAGGTCGGCATCCAGCGTCGCCAGCGGCAGACCTTCGCGCAAGGCGAGTTCAAGGTAGGAGGCATCATAGGTGGAGAGCCGGAAGCGCCGGGCCAGTTGCATTGTGTCGTGCAGCGCATGGGCAGCGGTATGGCCATCGACGCTGATGGACATGTCGGTGAGCAGACCGAGAAATTCCGCAGTTCTCGCCTCTGGCACCAAGCCTTTGGCCTCGGCGCGAACGATCACGTTGCCGGCTTCCAGCGGCCACAGCGCGGGCACTATGGCTGCGCCTTCTTCCTGTGCGAGCAATTGAAGAACGTGGGCGGCATAAGCCAGGTCGGCCTCACTGCCGTCGGCAAATAGCCAGCGCATGACGACCGAGTTGTCGAGCACGAAACGCATCAGTCGCGCCCTTCGTCGATCAATGCCTTGATGTTGATGCCTTTTACCGGCTGCTGCTGGCGCATGAATTGCTGCATCCGAGTGGCTGCCTGTGCGGCCTGATGCTTCTGTGTGGTTCCTGCCGGAACCAGATCGGCCACCGGCTCGCCGCGCTGTGTGATGCGAAAGGCGTCGCCTTCACGGACCTTTCGCAAGTATTCCGGAAGGCGTGTCTTTGCTTCGTAGGCACCGATTTCGATCAGTGTGCTCATGGGGGGAGGCTCCTCGAACTGGATCAGACCAGTATATGGACCGGTCTGTTATCGTTCAAGTTCGAAAAGCAGCATTTCAACCGGTAGAAGAGCGTCTCGGTGCGCTCTTTCCAAGGACAAACGGGCCTTCTCGCGAAAAGGCCCATTCGTCAGTGCTCACCAGAATTCCCTGCTGAAATTACTTCAAGCCGAGTCGCTTGCATATTTCGGTCGTCAGCACGGACTGGTTCATCGAATAGAAGTGCAGTCCGGGCGCGCCGCCCTGCAGCAGCTTTTCGCACAGCTCGGTGACGACGTCGAGACCGAAGGCCTTGATCGAATCGGCATCGTCGCCGAAGCCCTCGAACTTCTTGCGCATCCAGCGCGGGATCTCGGCACCGCAGGCGTCCGAGAAGCGGGCGAGCTTGGAGAAGCCGGAGATCGGCATGATGCCGGGGATGATCGGGATGTCGACGCCCTGCTTGCGCACCGCGTCGACGAAGTGGAAGTAGGCATCGGCGTTGTAGAAATACTGCGTGATCGCCGAGTCGGCACCGGCCCGGACTTTCTTCACGAAATTGGCGAGGTCGTCTTCCGGCGAACGCGCCTGCGGATGCCATTCCGGGTAGGCGGCGACTTCGATCCTGAAATGGTCGCCGGTCTCGGCACGGATGAATTCGACCAGCTCGTTGGCGTAGCGGAACTCGCCGGCGTCGCCGGTGCCCGAGGGCAGGTCGCCGCGCAGCGCGACGATGCGGCGGATGTTCTCGCTTTTGTACTCGTCGAGGATGGCGCGGATGCTTTCCCGGGTCGAGCCGATGCACGAGAGGTGCGGGGCGGCAGAGAGCCCTTCGGCGGCGATCTCGCGGACGATGGCGAAGGTGCGCTCGCGCGTCGAGCCACCGGCGCCGTAGGTCACCGAGAAGAATTCGGGCTTCAGCTCGGCGAGCCTGGCACGGACGCCCCGCAGTTTTTCCACGCCCTCGGTCGTTTGCGGTGGAAAGAATTCGATGCTCAGGCTGCGTGAGGAGTGAGGAGTGAGGAGTGAGGAGGTCATGGGTTCTCCATACGCTTGAGCGAATTGATGAGGCCCTTGAGCAGGCCGAAAGTATCGCTGATGCGCTGTTCCGCTTCGGCGATGGTCGCGCAGTAGGCGAGCTCCTGCGCGATGACCAGCTGCGTATCAAGTTCGCTGAGGGAGCCGCGTGCGATGCCGAGAAAGTGCAGATACTCCCTGGTCGTCGTGCGCGCAGCGCCTTCGGCGATGTTCGATGGCACGGACACCGCTGCCCGTCGCATCTGGGCAGTGAGTCCATAGCGTTCCGAGTCCGGAAAGAGGGCGGTGAGGCGGTAAACGACCTCGACCAGCTCGATGGCGTGCTGCCACGCCAGCAAATCGCGGTGTTTCCTCCTCACTCCTCCCTCCTGACTCATCGCAGAATCAGTAGCGGTAGTGGTCCGTCTTGTACGGGCCGTTCATCGGCACGCCGATGTACTTGGCCTGCGCTTCGGTCAGCGTCGTCAGCTGCGCGTTCAGCGTCTTCAGTTGCAGGCGGGCGACCTTCTCGTCGAGGTGCTTGGGCAGCGTGTAGACGCCGACCGGGTACTCGGCCGTCTTCGTGAACAGCTCGATCTGGGCGATCGTCTGGTTGGCGAAGGAGGACGACATCACGTACGACGGGTGGCCGGTGCCGCAGCCGAGGTTAACGAGGCGGCCCTTGGCGAGCAGGATGATGCGGTTGCCCGACGGCAGCGTGATGTGGTCGACCTGCGGCTTGATCTCTTCCCACGGGTAGCCTTCGATCGACGCTACGTTGATCTCGGAGTCAAAGTGGCCGATGTTGCAGACGATGGCGTTGTGCTTCATCTTCACCAGGTGATGGTGGTCGATGACGTGGAAGTTGCCGGTGGCGGTGACGAAGATGTCGGCCTTGTCGGCAGCGTAGTCCATGGTCACGACGCGGTAGCCTTCCATCGCCGCCTGCAGTGCGCAGATCGGGTCGATCTCGGTGATCCACACCTGCGCCGAGAGCGCACGCAGTGCCTGTGCCGAGCCCTTGCCCACGTCGCCGTAGCCGCAGACGACGGCGATCTTGCCGGCGACCATGACGTCGGTGGCGCGCTTGATGCCGTCAACGAGTGATTCGCGGCAGCCGTAGAGGTTGTCGAACTTGGACTTGGTCACCGAGTCGTTCACGTTGATCGCCGGGAACTTCAGTTCGCCGCGCTCGTGCATCTGGTACAGGCGATGCACGCCGGTGGTGGTTTCTTCGGTGACGCCCTTGATCTTGTCGAGGCGGGTCGAGTACCAGGTCGGGTCGGTCTTGAGTTTGGCCTTGATCGAGGCGAAGAGCACGGTCGCTTCCTCGCTGTCCGGGTTGTCCAGCACCGACAGATCCTTCTCGGCGCGGGCGCCGAGGTGCAGCAGCAGCGTCGCATCGCCACCGTCGTCGAGGATCATGTTGCTGAAACCACCGTCGGTCCACTCGAAGATGCGGTGCGTGTAGTCCCAGTACTCGGGCAGCGACTCGCCCTTGACGGCGAAGACCGGGATGCCGGCCGCGGCGATGGCGGCGGCGGCGTGGTCCTGCGTCGAGAAGATGTTGCACGAGG
>JAVFAT010000127.1:0-5787 GCA_034002385.1 Azospira sp.
AGATGATCGGCGTTTTCCGCGCGATGCCGAAGGTGGCTCCCGCCACGGGATTGCCGAATGTCCCGCTCCAGTTCCAGCGCAGCCATTCCGGCACCGTCGCCTCGACGAGCACCTTGCCGGTCAATCCTATTCCGGGCGCGGCCAGCCAGAGATTGAAGTCCCCGCCCGCCGGCGGTTCTGTATAGCGTTTTTCCACGATGGCGGTCTCGGGGCACCCTGCGCCGGAGAGCCCCGGACTGCCCACGTCCAGCACGCAGGTGGCGCCCCCCGGCCAGCCGGGCGGCAAGGTCAGCGCCAGACCGACCGCGCCTGACGGATCGGTGCCGGAACCGGTGCAATGATCATCGCCGTTGGGACACCAGCCGGCGGTGGGGGACGACCAGTAGTCGACCTGCATTGGCAGGTTCAGATCGAACTGTTCCGGCCCGTTTGCGCTGTAGAGGCGCACACGGCCGTAATAAAACCGGCCGGCCGGCAGCGCCGGGCCGAAATCGAAGGAAACGGGCGTGGCCGCGAGACTGCCCACAATTTTCGGCGGATTGCCGCTCGCCCCGCCGGCTTCGGCGTAGTCCTCCAGCGTCATCGCCAGGGAAACCGTCGCGTCGAGCGGCGGTTGCGGCTCAGCCGGCCGGTGCAGGGCGATCCGGTCGGCGAGCGAAAAGCTCAGCGTGCCGGTGCCGGGATTTTTCTGATCGTTCGGCGTCAGCGTCGCGTTGGTCACCACCAACCGGGAGCCGTCCCATCCGGGCAATGCACCGGTCGAGGCGTAGGTGTAGGCGGTCTTCAACTGAGTCGTGGCGCCCGCGTCGCGGCGCAATATCCGGCAGCTCTGCGCGGGCGCGTCGCAGAGTTGTTCGGCCGGGGGAGCGGCCGGCAAGTCGGTCTTCAGCGACCACAAGCCGCCCGTCGGGCGAAAGTTGGCCGTCGTGCCGCCGGCGGCGTTGCGCGCGACGACCGTGAGCGTTGGGGCGATGGCGTGGCCGAACGGCTGGCCGAGATAGGTGAAGATGCGCGGCGTGCAACTGCCGGCGCCCGCCGTGCGCAGTTCCGGCGCGTTGGTCAATTGCAGTCCGAAGTCGGCCGGCACGAAACGTCCGATCGGCGCGGCATTGGAATAAATGGAACGGTCGGCGATTTTTTGCCAGTCCTTGGCATCCACGTCCGTGAATGTCTGATCCACCAGCCGCAGGGAAATGCTGCCGGCCTCGGCATAGCTCGCCGCGTTGCCGACCATCACCCCGTCGCCGCCCGACCAGCTTCCCAGCGCGATGACGCCGAGGACGCCCCCCACCGGCAGCAGCACGGCGGTCTGGGCCGTGTCGATCGTCGGGGATCCGGCGTAGCCCGCCACCGTGCCGTTGGCCGGGTTCTTCGCCGTGACGGTGAGCGTGAATGGATGGCCGGCGCCATGTACCGCGCCGCCGGTCGCGGCGACATTGTTCAGCGCGCGCGCGGTGCCCGGCGTCGTCCAGTCGCCGTCGCTGGCCGCGAGTTCCAGGGTCGCGGGCCGGATCGCGAAATTGTCGTTCGAGCAGCCATAGGGCGCCGTGTCGATCCGAATCCGCAGGTGCCGATAAGCGGCCGCCACGGTGGGGTCGAAGGGGGCGGAAACGCCGGCGTTGAGGGTGACGGTACCGAGCGACTGGAGCGGCAGCCAGGACGGACTGCACCCCTGGCCGTCGGGGGGAGAGGAATTGTCGCTGGCATCCAGCAGGCTGAGCGCGACGTTGCCGGAAAAGCCGGTATCGATGACCGTCTTGTTGCCGGAAACCTTGAGCGCCACGACGCGCAGCGCGCCGCTGCTGGCGGAAAACGGCACATCGGCGAGCTTCGTGACGATGTCGCCGGCAATCGCGCCCGCTTTCGCGCTCGCGTCGAAAACATTGAAACGCACCGTCTGGGCGGCCACCGGCAGGCTGACCGCGCATAGCAGAGGCGCGAACCACCGGTATTTCGGCAAGCCCTTCACGAGGCCGGACGCTCCAGCAGCGTGCGCAAGCTGCGCTCGATGTACTGGCCACCGCCGGAAACCAGTCCCGGGCAGACAGGACCTGCCGCCGCCGGAGCACAGGCGGTGGCGGTGATTCGGTAGAGCGCGCCGAGCCCGACCTCGGTCGAACTGCCTGCGGCCAACTCGGTGCAATTGACCGTCACGGCCCAGCCATCGATCGTCAGATCGGTGTCGATCCCCGGGGCTACGCCGCAGGGCCAGGGGGCGGGCATCTGCAGAATGCGCAGCGCGGCCCACTCGGTTGCGGCCCGCGCGGCCTGATAGGCGCGCGCGCCCTGCTCGTCGAGCGCCTTGCCCAGCTGGGTGAGCGTCGTCAGCGAGGTCACGGCGGCGGCGAGGCCGGCGAGCACCACCAGGATGAAGATCGCCATGATCATGCCGAGGCCGCGCTGGCGTGCCGGCGAGCGGGAATCAGGGGGTGTTGTCGACATGGATTTCATTTTGTTGCATCAGGGTTTCGCCGCCGCTGGCGAGGCCCAGCGTAAAAAGTATCAGGCCGTCGGCCGACCGGTAGGTGAAGGCGCAGGCCGCGACGCCATCGGCGAATACCGGCGCGTCCGCCGGTATCGCCGGGCAGGCGGTCGGCCGGCTGGCCGGAATGCCGGCAACAGAAAACCGGTGGAGCCGATTGCCGGCGCAGGCGAAGACATCGAGCCGATCGGGCACCAGATGGAAATAGTTGCCCGGCGAGGGCACGGGAAACTTGGTCGACCTGTCGAGGCGGATCCAGTTGCCGGTCGACTGGCTGGCGAGCGCCGCCCGGTTTTCTCCGGCATAGACGTCCAATGCGCCGAGACCGGTGTTGTAGATGACGACCTGCACGTTCGGCGACGGCTGCTGGCCTTCGTGGGCGAGCACGTCGAAGCTGTTGTCCGATTTGTTGAACTCCAGGGGATCGCCGAGGCCGGCATCGTTCTTCTCGACGCGGTAGCGGCCGCCGCCGACCGCCGGCACGAAGAGCACGCAACTCATCGTCGGGCTGACGATGCTGTTGGGCAGGGCGGATTTCAGTTCGCGATCGATGCGCCGCGCCACGACATCCGCGCCTTCGGCCATGATCGCGCGCCGGTTGGTCTCGAAGTAGCTGTCGAGCGCCGGTTTCATGAACACGGCGATCGACGCGCCGATGACGCCGATGATGACGATGGACGTCACCATCTCGATCAGGGTGAAGCCCCTCAGGCGCGGTCGTAACATGTCCGGTAGCCCGAGAGCGAGAGCGTTTCGGTGCCATGGCCGACGGTCACGGTGATGCGTTTGATCGGGGCAACCGTGGAACTGCCGCAGGGAATCGCAGCGCCGCCGACGCCGCCGATCTGTGCGCCGTCCTCGATCTCGACCGCGTCGATATCGTAACTTTCCAGTCCGGCCGCCGCCGTGCCGTCGATGCGGTAGATGCCCACGGTGGCGTAGCCGTGATAGTCCGAGACGTCGTTGTAATTGCGCCGGTCGGCGATGCGGTTGGCTTCGGTATCGTTGCGGCAGGAGGGTACCGTCGTCGGGGTGCAATCGCCATAAGGATCGTCGTAGGCCTTTGCCAGTATCTCCGCGAGCATGCCCTCGGCAATCGACAGCATTTGCTTGCGCACCATTGGATCGGCGCTGCTTTGCACCGCCATGTTCATCGCCAGCAACGCGCCGACCAGGCCGACCGAGATGATGACGATGACCACCTCGAGCTCGATCAGGGTGAAACCGCGCGCGCGCCGCATCAGTGCACCAGCCCCGTCCAAGGCTCCACCACGAGAGACTGAGTGCCGATCGATATCCGCTGGCGGCTGGTCAGCGGGATGCGCGCCATCGACTGCGGCTCGCCGAGCGGGCTGAAGACAATCGTCAGGATACCGACGCCGGTTGTCAGATCGACATCGCGGGGTGCCACCAGGGAGTCGCCCGTGGGCAGGCGCAGGTGCGTGCTCGCGCAATCGACATTGCCGCCCGGCGTTTCCGGCAGCAAGTTGGCGTCGATGAACAGTTCGATCTTGCCGCTCCCCAGCGCCCCAGGCGTCAGAACCGCGCAAACGTAGCGCCGTCCCGCCACCGCCGACTTTCTTGCGTAATCGATTGCCGAGCGCAGGGAGTCGTGAAAAGCGCGCTCGCTGAATTCCTTCGTATTCTGAATGCGCGGGATCGCCACGACGGAAACGATACCGATCAGCACGATCACCGTGATCAGTTCGATCGCGGTAAATCCCCGCCCTCCCATCTTCCTGAAGGTCGGCGTCTTGCACGATGCACGTTGCTGGTGTGTAGCCATGCCGGGATTATTGAGCAGAACAATGCGCAGCCCCATCACTACAAATAGCGGAAGCCACTGTCATCCAGCCGATTCCACAGCAGAATCAACCAGTTGCCAGCGAGCATATTTTCTTGTGCAGCACCGCTGCATGCCGCCTACGGCCCCAATAAGCTATCCGCACAACGAATAGAAGCAGAACTGGCGCGGACAGAAAGAGCGAGCCCCATCGCAACCGCCGACATCCCGGCTACCCCGCCTAGCTTCTTCAACCGCGGGAAAATTCATGCGCCGGCCATTGGGCTGAAGCTACCCACGGCCCATGAACGGGGATAGCTAATGCGCCCGTGCCCGAATCTCCGGCCAAGCCTTGTTGAGGTAATAGCCCATCGACCAGAGGGTCAGCAGCGCCGCGAGCCAGAGCAGCCCCTCGCCAAGTCCGGCCACCGGCAAGACGCCGAGTGGGTCGTGATAGAGCAGCAGCGGAATGGCGATCATCTGTGCCGTGGTCTTGAGCTTGCCGATGAATGAAACCGCGACGCTCTTCGCCGCGCCGATCTTGGCCATCCATTCGCGCAGCGCGGAGATGGCGATCTCGCGGCCGATGATGATGAAGGCGAGCACCGCGTCGGCGCGGCCGAGCTGTACCAGCACGACCAGGGCGGCGGCCACCATCAGCTTGTCGGCCACCGGATCGAGGAAGGCGCCGAAGGACGAGGTCTGGCCGAGCTTCCTGGCCAGCCAGCCGTCGAACCAGTCGGTGACGGCGGCGACGAGGAAGATGGTCGTGGCGACGATGTTGTGCCAGTGCTGCGACAACCAGTGCTCCGGCAGGTAGAACACGCCGACGAACAGCGGAATGAGGACGATGCGCGCCCAGGTGAGGGTGTTGGGAAGATTGAAGAACATCAGTGCAGCTGCTTGTAGATGGCTTCGGCGAGGGTACGGCTGATGCCGTCCACGCGGCAGAGATCCTCGACGGTCGCCGCCTTCACGCCGTCGAGGCCGCCGAACTGGGCAAGCAGCTTGCGGCGCCGCGTCGGTCCGACGCCGGCGACATCCTCCAGAGCCGAGCGGCCGCGCGCCTTGGCGCGCCGCGCGCGATGGCCGACGATGGCGAAGCGGTGCGCCTCGTCGCGGATTTCCTGAATGAGGTGGAAGCCGGCGTTGTCCATGGCCAATTCTAGCGGCAGGTCGCGCCCGTGGACGAAGAGAGTTTCCAGGCCGGGCTTGCGTTCCTCGCCCTTGGCCACGCCGATGCTCGCCAGATGATCGAGGCCAAGCTCGGCGAACACCTCGCGGGCGACGCCGTGCTGGCCCTTGCCGCCGTCGATCAGCACGAGATCCGGCGCGGCGGTTTCGCCGGTCGCCACCTTCTCGTAGCGGCGCGTCAGCGCCTGGCGCATCGCCGCATAGTCGTCGCCGGGCGTAATGCTCTCGATGTTGAAGCGACGGTAGTCGCCCTTCTTCATCGCGCCATCGACGCAGACCACGCAGGAGGCCACCGTGCCCTCGCCCATGGTGTGGCTGATGTCGAAGC
>JAVFAT010000128.1:0-5787 GCA_034002385.1 Azospira sp.
CACGCGCTGGCGGGCGGAAAGCGCGCTGCGCCGGCACGTCGTCTTCGCCCGCCACAACCTGCTGGTCGATCCGCCGTTCACCCGCCTCGACCTCGTCGTCTGCCGCAACCTGCTCATCTACCTGAGGCCGGAAGCGCAGTTGAAGGCGCTCGACCAGATGCACTTCGCGCTCAAGCCGAAAGGCCTGCTGCTGCTGGGTACCAGCGAAACGGTTGGCGACGGCGAAGGGCGCGCCTTCGTGGCCGTGGACCGTTCGCACCGCCTGTACCGCCGTCTCGACGCGCGCCTGCCACGCAGCCGGCGTAGCTACGGCGGTTTCTCGCCGCTGCCGCAGCCAGGCGGCGGGCTGCCGGCCGCCACGGCGGAGGCACACGGCGGCGAGTCGCTGCCGCTGGAAGCCGAGCTGCAGGCGACGCGCGAGCGCCTTCAGGAAATGCTCGTCGAATTGAAGGGCAGCCACGAGCGGATCGATCTCGTCAACGAGGAACTGAGCGCCTCGAACGAGGAATTGCAGAGCACCAACGAGGAACTGCAGGCGGCGAACGAGGATCTCTATTCGCTGAACGCCGAACTGGAGCACAAGAACGACGCGCTCGCCCAGCTCAACCGCGACTACGATCACCTGCTGACCAGCGCCGAGATCGGCACGCTCTTCCTCGACGCCGAGCTGCTGATCCGCCGTTTCAGCCCCGCGATTTCCGAACATCTGGCGCTGCGGCCGCAGGACGTCGGCCGGCCGATTTCCGAGATCGCCTACCGCCTCGGCGATACCGCGCATTTTCTGCGCGACCTGGCGCACGTCGCCACGACCGGCGAACGCATCGAACGTGAGGTCGAAGCGGCGCCCGGCCGCTGGATACTTGAGCGCATGTCGCCCTTCCGCGGCGAGAACGAGGTGCGCGACGGTGTCGTCCTCACCTGCACCGACATCAGCCAGGTCAAGGCCGCGCAGGCGCGCGCCGACGCGCTCGCCGCCGAACGCACGCACCTCCGGAACATCCTCGATGCGCTGCCGAACGGCATCTACATCGTCAATGCCGACTACGACGTCGAATACGTCAACCCGGCGCTGGAACGCGAGTTCGGCCCGCCCGCCGGGCGCAAGTGCCACGCCTATCTGCACGGGCGCAAGGCGCCGTGCGAGTGGTGCAAGAACGAGCAGGTGCTGGCCGGCCAGCGGGTGCGCTGGGAATGGACTTCGCCGCAGGGGCGCACCTTCGATCTCTTCGACATGCCGATCCGCAATGCCGACGGCAGCGTCAGCAAATTTGAAATATTCCACGACATCACGCCGATCCGGCGGAGCGAGAAGCACCTGGCCGAAGCCGCGGCGCTGGCGCACGTCGGCCACTGGCAGTGGAATTTTGCCGACGGGGCGCTCGAATGGGGCGCCGAAACCTTCCGCATCTTCGGCTATCTGCCAGGCGACTTCGTACCGAGCATCGAGCGCTTTCTCTCCTGGCTGCACGCCGATGACCGTGGGCCTGTCGAGCGGGCGCTGGCCGAGTCGGCGGCGAGCGGTGCGCCCTACGCCGTCGAATTCCGCTTCACCCGTGCCGATGGCGCCGAGCGCATCGGCCGCGCCACCGGGGAGGCCGAATGCAGCGTCAGCGGAGAGCCGCTGCGGCTGGCCGGCGCACTCCAGGACATCACCGAAATACGCGACATGGAGCGGGCGCTGCGCGCCAGCGAGCAGCTGTTCTCGATTGCCTTCCGCGCCGCGCCGCATGCCGCTTCCATCGCCCGCTTCGAGGACGGCCGCTTCGTCGAGGCCAACCAGCGCTACGAGCAGTTCTTCGGCTGGAAGCGCGAGGAGCTGGTCGGTCGCAGCGTCGTTGAAATCGGCCTGTGGCCGGAGCCATCGATGCGCCGCCAGTGGCTTGAACTGTTCGCCCGCGACGGCATGGTGCTCGACTATGAAACCACCTGGCTCGACCGCTACGGCAAGGCGCATCAGGTCAGCCTCTCGGCCGAACGCATCGAGCTGGGCGGCGAGGCGCACATCCTTGCCTTCATCCAGGACATCACCGAGCGCAAGGAAGCGGAGGCGCGCATCGAGTACCTGGCGCACCACGACGCGCTGACCGGCCTGCCCAACAGTGTCCTCTTCCGCGACCGCTTCATGCTCACATCGGCCTGGGCCGAGCGCAGCGGCAACCGGACGGCGCTGCTCTTCGTCGACCTCGACCACTTCAAGGCGATCAACGATTCGCTCGGTCATCCGTCCGGCGACACCCTGCTCAAGCTGGTGGCCGCCCGGCTGCGCGACTGCGTGCGCGAGGTGGACACCATCTGCCGGCTCGGCGGCGACGAATTCCTCATCGCCATCACCGACATCCACGATCCGCAGGCCATCGAACGCACCGGCGCCAAGATCGTCGAGGCGCTGGCCCGCCCCTTCTCACTCGACGGCCACGAGCTGACCAGCTCGGCCTCGATCGGCATCGCCGTCTGGCCGGACGACGGCACCGATTTCGACACCCTGCTGAAGAAGGCCGATACCGCGCTCAATCAGGCCAAGAGCGCCGGCCGCAATACCTGCCGCTTCTACACCGAGCGCATGAACGTCGATGCGCTGGCGCGGCTGCAACTGCGCGCTGCGCTGCACCGGGCGCTGGACAACGCCGAGTTCGAACTGCACTACCAGCCGCAGATCGACCTGGCGACGAAGCGCGTGGTCGGCGTCGAGGCGCTGCTGCGCTGGAACCGGGGGGGCCGCGAGATGGTGTCGCCGGCGCAGTTCATCCCGGACGCCGAGGAAAGCGGGCTGATCGTGCCGATCGGCGACTGGGTGCTCGGCGAAGCCTGCGCCCAGGCGATGCGCTGGCAGGCCGAAGGCTTGCCGGCGATGACGATGGCGGTCAACCTGTCGGCCGTGCAGTTCCAGCGCGGCGACATCGAACGCAGCGTGCTGCGCGCGCTCGACGCATCCGGCCTCGATCCGGCGCTGCTCGAACTGGAACTGACCGAGTCGCTGCTGCTCGACGATGCCGAAGCGGTGCTGGCCGCCGTGCGCCGGCTGAAGTCACTCGGCGTGCAGCTCTCGATCGACGATTTCGGCACCGGCTATTCGAGCTTGGCCTACCTGAAGCGTTTCGCCGTAGACAAGCTGAAGATCGATCGCTCCTTCGTCCGCGACTGCGCGGGCGACCCGGACGACGCGGCCATCGTCCGCGCCATCGTCAGCATGGCGCACACGCTGAAGCTGACGGTGATCGCCGAAGGCGTCGAAAGCGAGGACATCGCCCACTTCCTCTCCATCCACCACTGTGACGAGGCGCAGGGTTTCCTCTACGCCAAGCCGATGCCGGCGGCGGCCGTCGGCGACTGGCTGCGCGGGGGCGCGGGCTGAACGGCGAAGGACGAAAGCCGGAGAAAAGCCGGGGAAGACGGCCGGAGAAAGCGGCCGGAGAAGGAGCCTGGAGAAACGGGCCAGGGAAGCAGGCTGGAGAAGCGGGCTGGAGAGGCGGGCTGGAGAGGCGGGCTGGAGAGAGGCGCGGACGGAACAAAGCGCGGCGCCGGATGCCGGCGCCGGCAGGTTCAGCGCTGGCCGAAGGGCAGGTTCAGCGGCAGCCGGGGCAGGGCCGGGCGGAACTGGGACAGGTCGATGGCGTCGAGCATGTTCTTCACGATCAGGCCAAGTTCGGTATCGCCCTCGATCGACAGTTCGCGGTTGAAGAACAGCGTGTCCGGGTCTTCCTGCCGTGCCGCCACCTGCAGGAAGGCGGAGAGGTTGGCGCGGAAAGCCAGATCGGGCGAGCCGGCCGGGGCGAATAGCGGCCGGAACAGGCCGCCGCGACAGGTGAAGGCGGCCTGGCCGCCGGTGTCGTAGACCTGCACGAGGAAGGTCTTGCCTTCGAGCTGCGCCAGGCTGTCCTCGGGCAGCACGCCGAATCTGGCGGCGGCGTTCAGCGCCGTCGTCAGCGCCACCGCGTGCGGCCACTGCGGCAGCTTGCCGCCGATGCGGGCGATGAAGCCCGGCAGCTGGAACTTGGGAATCGTGAAGCCCTGGTTCATGGTCGTGCTCCTGTGAATTTCTGTCCTGCGCTTCGGTTCGCGCGATCTGGTCCGGTGATTCGGTCGGGTTTCAGCCCGGTTTCCAGCCCCGATTTCAGCCCCGATTTCAGCCCAACTCGGCGACAGCCTGCGTGTGCCGTTGCGCGATGCCGGCGTCGCCGAACCAGTAGCCGTCGACGAGGCCTTCCGGGTTCCACGCGGCGTTCGCTGTCGCCGGCTCGCCGCGTCGGGCGGCGTCGAAGGCGGCGACGATTTCCGCAGTATAGGTCGGCTGCGGGCTGATGCGGAGGATATCGATGCCCATCTCGCGCAGCGTCGGCACTTCGTGCAGCAGGTTGTAGGTCTGCGCCGACATCGTCTGGATGCCGTTGATGGCGAGGAAGCTCTGCCCCTCGCGCGTCTTCAGCGTCATCCCTTCCGGATGGTCGAGGCACTTGAACTGGCAGTCGTCCTTGTTCAGGTTGTAGTGGCGCGCGGTGAAGCAGCGCGCCGAGAAGGCCAGCGGCAGCTTGCCGAAGACGAAGACCTCGGTTTCCACGCCTTCGGGGCGGCTGTCGTGCAGGGTCTGCACCAGCTTGCGGTCGGCTTCCAGCGGCGGTACCCAGCGCTTCAGTCCGTAGCGCGCGTAGGTGGCGAGCGTCGCCTCGTTGTAGATGTTGAGGTGCGGGCCGGCGACGAAGGGCAGCTTGCCCTGCACCAGGTTCACCGCGCCGAGGTCGTTGGCCTCGATCTTGCAGCCGCGAATTTCCGACAACTCGTCGATCAGCCGGCGCATCGCCTTCAGGTCGCTCTCCGATTCGAGCAGCGCCTGCGCCGAGACGACGACTTCCTTGCCGGCGTCGGTCAGGTCGCGCGCCAGGCCGATCCAGTCGGACGTGCGCAGCTGCTGCCGGCGCGAACAGACGACCTCACCGACGTAGACGATGTCGATGGCCGCGTTCTGCGCCATCTCGGCGTAGAACTCCATGACTTCGTTTTTCGGCCAGAAATAGAGCAGCGGGCCAAGGGCCAGTTTCATACAAGAACCTCTTTCAACGCAGAGGACGCAGAGGCGCAGAGGGCGCTGAGAAAAGCACCGAGAATTCTCATTCTCTGCGTTCTCCGCGTCTCTGCGTCCTCTGCGTCGTAAGCGGTTAGCAAACTATCGCCAGGGGCGGTTGTAGGCGCCCAGCGTCGCCTGGTTGCCTTCCGAGACCTTGGCCAGTTCGGCCTGCCAGGTGGGCTTGACGTGGTAGCGTTCGCCGGCGTCGACCAGTGAATCGAGGGCGGCGCGCAGCGTTCGCGTCACCTGGGTGACGTAGGCCGGGCTGCGCTGGCGGCCTTCGACCTTGATCGCCTTGACGCCGATCTTGATGATCTCCGGCAGGATTTCGAGCACGTTCAGGCTGGTCGGCTCCTCCAGCGCGTAATAGGTTTCGCCCTCGACCTCGAAGCGGCCCTTGCACAGCGTCGGGTAGCCGGCCGGCTCGTCGTCGGCGAAGCGGTCGATGAGGATGCCGTTGAGCCGCGTGTCCATCTGGCCCGGTTTCCCCGGCGCGGCCGGTCGTTTGTCCCACTTCACGTACTTGGCCGGCGAGCAGGCGCCGACGGTGTTCGGCGACTCGCCGGTGGCGTAGGAAGACAGCCAGCAGCGGCCCTCGTTCATCACGCACAGGCTGCCGAAGCCGAAGACCTCGATCTCGACCGGGGTGTTGTTGATGACGTGTTCGACCTGGGCCAGTGTCAGCACGCGCGGCAGCACGGCGCGCAGCACGCCGAATTCGCGGTGGG
>JAVFAT010000129.1:0-5768 GCA_034002385.1 Azospira sp.
GCCTGCGCCGCCGCCAGCGAGGCGAATTCGGCGACGATCAGGCTGCCGGAGAAGCCGGCCGGGCCAGGGTCGGGCGAATCGATGGCCGGGCAGGGGCCGGCCAGCAGCAGGCGGCCTTCGGCTTGCAGCGCGTGCAGACGGGCAAGGTGATCGGGACGGGCGGCGAGGCGCTTTTCCAGCGAACCGGGATTGTCCTCGCCGACGATGGCGTAGAGCATCATTGCTTCTCCTCGATGTACTTCGACAGCAGGGCGCCCTGGATGAGCACGAAGACGAACATCAGCCCGATGCCGCCGAAGAGCTTGAAGTTGACCCAGGTGTCCTCGGAAAAGTTGTAGGCGACGAACAGGTTGGCGATACCCATGAAGACGAAGAAACCGATCCAGGAGAGATTCATTTTGTCCCAGGCAGCGTCGGGGAGTTCCATCTGCGCGCCGAGCAGGTTCTTCATCAGGTTCTTTTTCAGGAACAGCACGCTGCCGCCGAGGATGGCGGCAAACAGCCAGTAGAGCACGGTCGGCTTCCACTGGATGAAGGTCTTGTCCTGCAGGAGCAGCGTGGCGCCGCCGAAGACGGTGATGATGCCGAGGCTGACCCAGAGCATGGTGTCGACCTTGCGGTGGCGGAACCATACCCAGCCGATCTGCGCGAAGGTGGCGGCGATGGCGACGCCGGTGGCGACGAAGATCCCGGCGACCTTGTAGGCGGCGAAGAAGAGGATGACGGGGAAGAGGTCGAAGAGGAATTTCATGCAGGATGGAGCCGGAAAAGTCGCGGGATTATGGCCGATCCTTCGTTGCCCTGTCCATGTTTCGGGCGGTTATACTGGCCGTCCCGTGCCCCTCCTGTGCCAGAGAAGAAAGCCGATGCCCCGCGTTCCCGTCGTCGAACGTCTGCCCGCCGCGCGCGGCCGGTGCGCAGCCGGCGTGTGCGGAGAGGCGCTGCGGTGATCGTTCCGCGCCGCCTGAGCGTCCAGCTTGCGCTGCTGGTTTCGGCGCTGTTCCTGCTCACCCTCTTCGTTCATGCCTGGGTCGACGAACGCGAGCGGACGCGTCTCCGCGAGGCCACCCTGCAGCACCAGCTCGATGCCTACGCGCGCGGGCTTGCCGTTGCCCTTGCGGCGCCGGTGATGGCGGGCGATCTCGTCGTTGCCAGGGATATCCTGAACGCCGCCGCCGATTACCCCGCCTTGCTCAATCTGCTGCTGTTCGATGGCGAGGGACGCCTGCTCGCCGTCGTTGCCGGCACCGCGAGCGGCGCCGCTGGCGGATCGCCTGCGCCGGTGCAGGCTGCAGGATTGCAGGCCACGCCGCGGGCAGGCGTTTACCGCGATGGCGACACGCTCGCCGTGCTGCATCCGCTTGCCGATGGCGCCACCGGCTGGCTGCGTGTCGCTGGCAGCCTTGCCGCGCTCAACGAGGCCCGCCGCGCCAATCGCGTCAGCAGCGCCGTCACCGCCCTGGCGGCGGTTATCCTCAGTACGGCGCTGTTGATGCTCTTTCTCGGCCCGGCGATGCGCGTGCTGCGTCAGGCGTCGGCCTTCGCCGGCCGGCTCGACACCGCGCGTGGCGAGACGCTGCCGGAATTTCACGGCAACCGGGAAATCCAGCAGCTGGTGACGGCGCTGAACAACGTGTCGCTGCGCCTGCACCAGCAGGAGGCGCAGATCCGGGAGAACAACCGCTTCCTCAACAGCCTCACCGACGCGCTCGGCGAAGGCGTTCTCGCCACCGATGCCGAGGGCCGCTGCACCTTCGCCAATGCCGAGGCCGAGCGCCTGCTTGGCTGGTGCCGCGAGGAAATCGCCGGGCAGGTGGTGCACGACCTCATTCATTTCCAGACCGCCAACGGCATTCCGATGGACAAGGAGGAATGCCCGATGCACGCGACGGTGGTTGCCGGCCACGTCTTCCGCTCCGACCTCGACGCCTTCACGCGCAAGGACGGCACGGTCTTCCCGGTGTCGGTGGTGTCGATGCCGATCTACGAGGGCGACCGCTTCGTCGGTACCGTCGCTGCCTTCCAGGACATCACCGAGCGGAAACGCAGCGAGGAATACCTGCTCGCCACCTCGTCGCGGCTCTCGGCCCTGATCGAGAGCATGCAGGCCGGCGTGCTCGTCGAGGACGAGCAGGGGCTTGTCGTCACCGCCAACCAGACGCTGTGCGCGGCCTTCGGCCTCGGCCTGCCGAGCGGCGAACTGATCGGCCACGAGGCTGCTGCGCTGCTCGCCGAGTGCAGCCAGGCAACGGCGGCGCCGGCGGATTTCGTCGCGCTGACCTCGGCGTTGCTGGCAGCGCGCGCGCCGACGCTCGGCTGCGAGCTGACGATGGCCGACGGGCGCGTCCTCGAACTCGACTACGTATCGATCTACCTGTTTCCGGCGATGCCGCAGGAAGAGGATTGCCGTGGCCACTTGTGGCTGTTCCGCGATGTCACCGAACGCAAGCAGGCCGAGGACGAACTGCATCAGGCGCGCGAGGCGGCGGAGCAGGCGAACGCGGCCAAGGGCAGCTTCCTCGCCAACATGAGCCACGAGATCCGCACGCCGATGAACGGCATCATCGGCATGACCGACCTGGCCCTGGAAACCCGGCTCGATGCGCGGCAGCGCGAGTACCTGGAAATGGTCAAGGCCTCGGCCGATGCGCTGCTCGTCATCATCAACGACATCCTCGATTTCTCGAAGATCGATGCCGGCAAGCTGGATATCGAGCGCATCGGCTTCTCGCTGCGCGACGAAGTGGCGCAGACCCTGCGTCCGCTCGCCTTCCGCGCCGAACAGAAGGGGCTGCGGCTGGCCTCCTTCATCGAGGACAGCGTGCCGCAGGTGGTCGTCGGCGATCCGGTTCGCCTGCGCCAGATTCTCATCAACCTCGTCGGCAACGCGCTGAAGTTCACCGAGGAGGGCGGCATCTCGGTCTGCATCGAACAGGCCGAGCCTGACGAATCCGCCGGCGCTGCCGGGGGCGGTGAAAGTGCTGAAACGGTCGAAGCGGCTGAAACGGCGCCAGGCGTCGAGTTGCACATTGCCGTCCGCGACAGCGGCATCGGCATCGCGCCGGAGAAGCTCGGCGATATCTTCGGCGCCTTCTCGCAAGCCGACGCATCGATCACCCGCCGCTTCGGGGGGACCGGCCTCGGCCTGGCCATCAGCGAGAAACTGGTGACGATGATGGGCGGGCGCATCTGGGCCGAAAGCCGGCCGGGCGAGGGCAGCGCCTTCCACTTCACGCTGCGCCTGGGCATCGGCGAACTGAGCGAACGCCGGCCGGCGGTGCCGGTGGTGCCGTCGTTGCGTCCGCTGTCCGTGCTGCTCGCCGAGGACAATGCGATCAACCAGCGGCTGGCGGTGACCCTGCTCGAACGGCGCGGTCATCGCGTGCGCGTCTGCGGCAACGGCGAGGAGGCGCTGCGGGCGCTCGCCGGGGCTGATTTCGACCTGGTGCTGATGGACATCCAGATGCCGGTAATGGGCGGCTTCGAGGCCGTGCGCGAAATCCGCGAGGCGGAAGCGGTGGGTGCCCCTCCCCGGACGGTGATTGCCATGACCGCCAACGCCATGCGCGGCGACCGCGAGCGTTGCCTCGAACTTGGCTTCGACGGCTACGTGTCGAAGCCGATCCGCCAGGAGGAAATGTTCGCCGAGATCGCCCGCTGCCTGCCGGAATGCGTCATCGGGGAAGACCATGCGGTGGTCGTTGAACGTGCCGAAGATGGTGAAGTCGTCGACGCCGGAGAGCTTGCCGACGCTGGCAAGCGTGGACGGATCGTCGAAGCCACCGCAATCGCCAAAGCCGCAGAAAGCACGAATGCCGTCGATGTCGGCGCGGCTGCCGGGTCCGTCACGGCAACCGGGGCCAGTGAAGCGCCCGAGACGGCGGCAGCCGATCCGAAGGGCGGGGCGGAGACGGCCGAATCGATGGATGGGGCGGAGACGGCTTCGCCGCCAGCCTTTGACCGCGCCGACATCCTTGCCCGCCTGGGGGGCGACGAGACCCTTTACCGCACCGTTGCCGCGATGTTCGTGCAGGATGCGCCCGCTTATGTCGCGGCGCTGCGCGAGGCGGTCGCCGATGGCGACACGCGGCGCCTGCAGCGCGAGGCGCACAGCTGCAAGGGCCTGCTCACCACCTTTGCCTGTGGCGCCGACGGCGCGCTGGCGAAGGAGATCGAAACATGTGCGAGCGAAGGCGATTTCGACGCGGCGAGCGCGCAGGTGCCGCAGCTGATCGCCGCCATCGAGAACCTGGCGAGGTTGCTGGCCGACGAGGAGCGTAGCTGATGGGGTTTTCGGGAATCCCGGAAAGCGGTGTCGACTACCTCGTCGAACTGTGCAGCGGCGAGCGCCGTTGCTGGCGCTGCCTCGGCCCCGATGCGCGCGGCCAGATCGGCTGGCGCGACCTGGAGAGCGGGCTGGAATTCAACGAAGGCAGCCTGATGTACGCCTGGCACATCGTCGGGCCGCTGGCGTGGGGCGGCGATGGCGTTTGATTATTGGCGCGTCGGCTACAAGCGCGTCGAGGCACGGAGAAAGAGAAAGACGAGGGCGCGAAAAAACAGGGCAGGAACGGCTCGGCAGGAACGGCATTCCGGGGCTATCCGATTCCTGCTCGTCTCCCCGCGCCTCCTTGATTGACGGGTCAAGCCCGCAAATCCGGCAATTTCAATCCGCCCGCCGCTTCGGCTGCTTCGGCGCCGTGGGCGATGGTGCCGAGCAGCGGCGCTTCGAGGCGGCGTTCCAGGGTTTGCAGGTTTTCGGCGAAGCGGCTCATGTGCGGGTCGATGCGGTTGGCGATCCAGCCGGCGAAGGGCAGGCCGCGTGCGCGGATCGCTTCCTGCGTCAGCAGCGCATGGTTCAGGCAGCCGAGCCGCATCCCGACGACGAGGATGACCGGCAGCGCCAGGGCAACGGCGAGGTCGGCGGCGTCGAAGCCGTCGGCGAGCGGCACGAGGAAGCCGCCGACGCCTTCGACGACCACCGCGTCGGCCTGCCTGCCGAGTTCGCCGAGGGCGGCGAGCACCGGCGCTGCGCACATGGTCACGCCGGCCTCGCGGGCGGCGAGGTGCGGCGCCACCGGGTCGGCGAAACAGTACGGATTGACCCGTTCGGGCGGCGCGGTGAACGACGAGGCGGCAATGAGGGCGGCGACGTCCTCGTTCATGCCGGACAAATCGGTGCCGGCGGCCACCGGCTTCATGCCGACGGCGACGAGGCCGCGCGCGCGCAGGGCATGCAGCAGCGCGCAGGCGGCGCGTGTCTTGCCGACTTCGGTATCGGTACCGGCAATGAACCAGGCGTTTTTTTCCATCATTTCCTCGCAGTGAGCAGGATCACGTCGTAGCTCGCCGGTAGCCCTTCGGCCGTGCGCTGCCGTTCGTAGGCGGCGGTCAGTGCCTGCCAGGCGGCCTTGCCCATCATGCCGCGCCGCCGGCCCTCGCCGAGCGCGTTGGCCCCGATGGCCTTGACCGCGCCGAGCAGTTGCCCGAGATCGGGATAGTGCAGCGTCAGCGTTTCCCGTGTCAGTTCCGGTTCGCGCAGGCCGGCCGCCTGCGCCGCTGCGACGAGGCTTTCGGCGGCGCTGAAGTCGAGGGTGTGACGATGGCGGTCGACTTCGGCGAAGGCGGTGCGCATTTCGGCGAAGGTGCCGGCGCCGAGCGTGGACAGCGCCAGCCGGCCGTCCGCGCGCAGCACGCGCGCCGCTTCGGTAAGCGTGGCGCGCGTGTCGCACCACTGCACGGCGAGGCTGGACCACCAGAGATCGAAG
>JAVFAT010000130.1:0-5669 GCA_034002385.1 Azospira sp.
AATCATGCCTTTCCCGGAGATGCCCCGATGAACCGCCCTTTCCGCCTGCTTGTTGCCGCCTGCGCGACGGTTTTCAGCCTCGCGGCACATGCGCAGCTCTCGATCGAGGTGACCGGCGCCGGCGCCAACCGTATTCCGGTGACCATCGCCGATTTCGGCGGCGAACCGGGCGTCGCCCGTGCGCTGACGTCGGTGGTGCGCGGCGACCTTGAACGTTCCGGCATGTTCCAGCTGGTTGAGCAGGCGCAAGCGCCGCTCACCGAGACGAGCACCATAGACTTCCTCCTTGCCCGCAGCCACGGCGCCGACGCCGTTGCCGTCGGCAGCATCGGCGCCATGCCGGACGGCCGTCACGAATCGCGCTTCCGCCTGTTCGACGTGAACCGGCAGGCACAGCTTGCCGGCGCCGCCTTCGTCACCGGCAAGCCGCAGCTTCGTGCCGCCGGCCATCGCATTGCCGACGTCATCTACGAAAAACTGACCGGCGAGCCCGGCGTCTTCTCGACGCGCATCGCCTACGTCGTCAAGCTCAACCCCGGCCGTTACGAGCTGCAGATCGCCGACGCCGACGGGCAGAACGCGCAGGCGGCACTGATTTCCAGGGAGCCGATCATCTCGCCGGCCTGGTCGCCGGATGGCGGGCGGCTGGCCTACGTATCGTTCGAGAACAAGAAGCCGGTGATCTACGTGCATTCGCTTGCTTCCGGCAAGCGCGCCGTCGTCGCCAATTTCAAGGGATCGAACTCGGCGCCGGCCTGGTCTCCGGATGGCAGCAAGCTGGCCGTGGTGCTGACCCGCGACGGCGGCTCGCAGATCTTCACCATCAACGCCGACGGCTCCGGTGTGCAGCGCCTGGCCTCGTCCGGCGCCATCGACACCGAACCGCAGTTCTCGCCCGACGGCCAGCACATCTACTTCACCTCGGATCGCGGCGGCAGCCCGCAGATCTACCGCATCGGCAGCGGCGGTGGCGAAGTGCAGCGCGTCACCTTCGAGGGCAGTTACAACGTCACCCCGCGCCTTGCTCCGGATGGCCGGACGATGGCCTTCATCACCCGGCGCGACGGCGGCTTCCGTCTTGCCGTCATGGATCTCGCCAGCAGGCAGGTTCAGGTGTTGACCGGCTCCGGCAAGGACGAATCCCCCAGTTTTGCTCCCAACGGCCGCATGATTCTGATCGCAACGGAAATCAGCGGCCGGGGTGTGCTCTCAGCCGTTTCCGTCGATGGCCGCATCAGGCAGCGCCTGTCGGTCGCCGCCGGCGACGTGCGCGAGCCTGCCTGGGGGCCGTTCCAGAAGTAACCCCACCCTTATCGCATCGCCTCTCTCCAGGAGAACATTTCATGAAAAAACTGATTGCCCCCGTACTGCTTGCCATCGTCCTCGGCGCTTGCAGCTCCTCCCCCGATACCGGCGCCGAGCAGGCCGGCGCTCCGGTCGAAGGCCGCGATGGCACCGTCGCCACCGTTACCGCCGGTGGCCCGACCGGCAGCCAGCTGCCGGCCATCCTCACCGATCCGAAGAGCATCCTTTCCAAGCGCAGCGTCTACTTCGACTACGACAAGTACGACATCAAGCCGGAGTTCAAGGATCTGGTCGCCGCGCACGCGAAATTCCTCGTCGATAACCGCCAGTTCAAGATGCTGATCCAGGGGCACGCCGACGAGCGCGGCAGCCGCGAATACAACCTGGCGCTTGGCCAGAAGCGTGCCGATGCGATGAAGCGCGCCCTGATCCTGCTCGGTGCCCAGGAAAACCAGGTCGAATCGGTCAGCCTCGGTGAAGAGAAGCCCGCCTGCGTCGAGCAGAGCGAGGCCTGCTGGGCGAAGAATCGTCGCGGCGACATGCTCTACGCCGGCGAGTTCTGATCGTGGGCCGGGCCGGAGTGCGGCGGGTGCGCCGCGTCGCCTTCGCCCTCGCCGCCGCCGGCGCGCTGGCCGGCGCGGCGCCGGCCTGGGCACTGTTCGACGATGAAGAAGCGCGGCGCCGGATCGCCGAGCTGCGCACGCAGAGCAATGAGCGCTTCGACACGCAGAGTCGGGCGCAGCTCGAACTGGTCAACCAGATCGAGCAGTTGAAGGGCGAGGTCGCGCGTCTGCGTGGCCAGGTGGAGACCCTGAATCACGAACTGGAAACCGCGAAGAAGCGGCAGCAGGATTTCTACATCGACCTCGACGAGCGTCTGCGCAAGACCGAAAGTCAGGCCGCTGCCGCGCCCCCGGCCGGCGGTGCGGCGGAAGCCGCGGCATCGACGCCTCCGTCTGCTCCGGCGAAGGCCGACCCGGCCGAGGAAGCCCGCCGCTACGAGGCCGCGCTCAACCAGTTCAAGGCCGGCAAGTACAAGGAGTCGGCGACGGCCTTCGAGGCCTTCGTCCGCGACTACCCGGAGAGCGAGCTGGCGCCCTCGGCGCAATACTGGGTGGGCAATTCGCTGTACGGCCAGCGTGAATGCCGGAAAGCCATCGAGGCGCAGAAGATCGTCACCTCGCGCTGGGGCACACACCCCAAGGCCGCCGACGCCTTGCTCAACATCGCCTCCTGCCAGCAGGAACTGGGCGAGGCGAAAGCGGCCCGGCAGACGCTGGAACAGGTGCTTGCCAAGTATCCCGGCTCGCCGGCCGCCGCCACCGCTGCTCAACGCCTGAAAAAGAAGTGAGCGGCAGCACCGGCTCGTTGGCGACGCCGCTGCGTGTCAGCGAGATCTTCTTCTCGTTGCAGGGGGAAAGCTCGCGCGTCGGGCTGCCCACCGTCTTCGTCCGCCTCACCGGCTGCCCGTTGCGCTGTGTCTGGTGCGACACCGAACATGCCTTCAGCGGTGGCAGCACGATGCGCATCGATGAGATCGTCGCCGAAACCGCCCGCCACGGTACGCGCTTCGTCTGCGTCACCGGCGGCGAGCCGCTGGCGCAGAAGGGCTGTCTACCGTTGCTCACGGCGCTGTGCGACGCCGGCTTCGACGTTTCGCTGGAAACCTCCGGCGCGCTCGATATCGGCGAGGTCGATGCGCGCGTCTCGCGTATCGTCGATCTGAAGGCGCCCGCTTCGGGCGAGCTTGCGCGTAACCGCTGGAGCAACCTGCCGCTGCTCTCCGCGCGCGATGAAGTGAAGATCGTTCTCGCCGACCGCGCCGATTACGAATGGGCGCGGGCGCTCATCGCCGAGCACCGCCTTGCCGACCGCTGTCCGGTTCTGCTTTCGCCTGTGGCCGACCGTCTGCCGCCGGCCGAGCTGGCCGGCTGGATTCTCGCCGACCGGCTGCCGGTGCGTTTTCAGCTGCAACTGCACAAGATTCTTTGGGGTAACATGCGGGGCAGATAGCCGCCCGGGAGCGCCGCCATGCCAGACAGCACCGCCAACCGCCGTCATTTCACCCGCATCGCCTTCGATACGCCGGGGCAGCTGCTCAGCGCCGGTGGCGGCACCGAAGACGTCGGCATCGCCGACCTGTCGCTCAAGGGCGCGCTGCTTCACCGCCAGGCGGGCGCGCCGGAGCTCGCCATCGGCGACAGCTGCACGTTGCGCGTGCAGCTCGGCGAACCGGGCGCGATGATCCGAATGCAGGGCGTCGTTGCCCGCATCGACGGGCCGCTGCTCGGCCTCGTCTGTCGCAACATCGACATCGACAGCGCCACGCACCTGCGCCGGCTGGTCGAACTCAACCTCGGCAAACCGCAGCTGCTCGAACGCGAACTCGCCGCGCTGGTCGGCGAGGGATAGCACAGCCTTCTGCAGCTTCCGCGCCTTGGCGCCGCGTGCCCTGATCGGGCGCGCTGATTTTTTGTCCTGATCTTTGCCTTGATCTTTGCCCCGTCCTTGCCCCCTCCCTGCCCGGATTCCAGGCGCTTGCCGGGCGTTGGATAACGCCGGCAAGGGCGCGAAGGTGCCGCTGAAGACGCTGAAAAACCTCGGCAGGCGGACGTCCGGGCGTTCGCCGGGTGAACCGTAAAACGCCGGATTGTGGCGCCGGAACAAGGGGATACCGCCGCACCGGCGAACCAATTCGAGGTATATTCGCCACCCCATGAAGCGCAAAGCCATCGTCCTTCTCTCCGGCGGACTCGATTCGGCGACGACACTGGCCATTGCCGTCGCCGCCGGTTTCGACTGCCACTGCCTGTCCTTCGACTACGGCCAGCGCCACCGCGCCGAACTCGTGGCCGCTGCCCGCGTCGCCGCCGCGCTCGCCGCCGTCGAACACCGTGTCCTCACCTTCGACCTTGCCCAGTTCGGCGGCTCGGCGCTCACCGATGCCCGCATCGAGGTGCCGGTGGCCGGCGTGCAGCCGGGCATCCCGGTCACCTATGTGCCGGCGCGCAACACCATCATGTTGTCGCTGGCGCTGGCCTGGGCCGAGGTGCTCGATGCGCGCGACATCTTCGTCGGCGTAAACGCCGTCGACTATTCCGGTTATCCCGATTGCCGGCCGGAATTCATCGCCGCCTTCGAGACGCTTGCCAACCTCGCCACCAAGGCCGGTGTCGAAGGCCGCAAGCTCCACGTGCACGCGCCGCTGATCGATCTTTCCAAGGCCGACATCGTTCGCCGCGGCGCCAGCCTCGGCATCGACTACGGCCTCACCGTTTCCTGCTACCAGGCCGACGACGACGGCCGCGCCTGCGGCGCCTGCGACGCCTGCCGGCTGCGCCGCGAGGGCTTCGCCGCCGCCGGCCTCACCGATCCGACCCGTTACCGCCCCGCATGATCCCGACCACGCAACTCCTCTTCCTCGCTGTCCTGCTCGGTTTCGCCTTCGGCGCGCTGAGCCAGAAGACGCACTTCTGCACCATGGGCGCCATCGCCGACATCGTGAACATGGAGGACTGGAGCCGGATGCGCATGTGGTTCCTGGCCATCGCCGTCGCCGTTCTCGGCAGCGCCGCGCTGCACGCTGCCGGCCTGATCGACCTCGACAAGTCGATCTACCGCGGGCAGAACCTCGTTTGGCTCTCGCACCTCGTCGGCGGCCTGCTCTTCGGCGTCGGCATGGTGCTCGCCTCCGGCTGCGGCGCGCGCACGCTGACGCGTATCGGCGCCGGCAACCTGAAGTCGCTGGTCGTCTTCCTCGTGCTTGGCCTCACCGCTTACATGACGATGCGCGGCGTGCTCGGCGTGCTGCGCGCGAACACGCTCGACCGCGTCGTCGTGCAGTTTCCCGGTGGCAGCGATCTGCCGGCGCTCCTTGCCGCTACCGGCGTCGCACCCGGTGCGGCGCTCGCCATCTGTGCGCTGGCGCTGGGCGGTGGCCTGCTCGTCTTCTGTTTCCTGCGCCGCGATTTCCTCAATCTCGACAATGTGCTCGGCGGCCTTGCCGTCGGCGCCATCGTCGTTGCCGGCTGGTACCTCAGCGGTCATCTCGGCTACCTCGCCGAAGACCCGGAAACCTTGCAGGAAGCTTTCCTCGCCACCGACAGCGGGCGCATGGAATCGCTTTCCTTCGTCGCCCCGCAGGCATACACGCTCGACCTGCTGCTGCTCTGGTCGGACAGCAGCCGCAAGCTCAGCTTCGGCGTCGCGCTGGCACTCGGCGTCGTCGCCGGCTCGACGGCCTGGGCGCTCGTCACGCGCAACTTCCGCTGGGAAGGCTTCCGCGACGATCCCGATCTCGTCCGCCACCTCGTCGGCGGCGCGCTGATGGGCTTCGGCGGCGTCACCGCGATGGGCTGCACCAT
>JAVFAT010000131.1:0-5602 GCA_034002385.1 Azospira sp.
GCTCGACCCGGCCATCGACGCCGGGCGACACGAACTGCACGCCTGGGAGGAAAAGACCACATGAACCGGAGCACTCCCCGCTACCCATACGATCCGACGCTGAACCTGCTCGGCAGGATCAGCGTCTGGCTGTTCCGCTTCGTCGATAACGTGCGCATGTTCAAGGTCGGCAATTTCATCACGCTGTTTACCGTGCTCCTGCTCATCGCCGGTTTTGCCGGCACCGCGCTGACCTTCAAGTCGGTCGCCGACATCGCCGGCGTCTGGCGCGACTTCGACTCCGGGCTGGCACGCCGCATCGACCTGCTCGGACACTTCCAGCACCACCTCGGCCACGGCGGCGTCGCCCGCCACTGGGACGAGGCGCTGGCCGGAAACGACGCCGCCAGGAAAACGGTTTCCGCCGCGCTGCTGAAAATGCGCGAAGGCTTCCCGGCCTTCGTGAACGCCAATCCTTCGGACGAAGAGAAAAAGCATCTGGCAACACTGGAAAAGACCGTTGCCACCTACGAGGCGGCGCTCGCCAGCGGCAGCCGCGTGCCGGCGGCCGACGAGGACGCCGCCAGCGCCGCGCTCGCCGGTATCCGCACTGCGCTGGCCGAACGACGCAAGCATGGCGCCGACGCCGTCGAGGACGCCATCTGGTCGCTGTCGCTCCAGGTCGGCGGCATCATGTTCGCCGCCGGCCTGATCCTCGCCTTCTTCGGCCTGTTCGCCTTCTGGTTCGTGCGTTTCCGCGTCGCACTGCCGCTCTCCGCGATCAACTCGACGATGAGCGGACTCTCCGGCGGCAATACCGGTGTCGACGTGCCGTTTACCGCCAAGCGCGACGAAGTCGGCGAAATGGCCCGCGCCGTGCAGATCTTCTAGGACATCGCGATCGCCAAGGGGCGGATGGAAGTGCAGAAGCAGCAGGTGACGCGCGACATCCAGGCAACCACCGCGGAACTCGCGCAACTGACGCTTACCGCCCGCAGCGCCACCGGCGAGCAGGCCGCGGCCACGTCGAGCATCTCGTCGGCCACCGAGGAACTGAGCGTGAGTATCGACCAGGTCGCCGAGAGCGCCGAGCAGGCCCTCGGTGCGACACACGAAACCGTCGATGCGGTCAGGGAGGGCGCCACCGCCGTTCAGGAAACGATCAGCATGATGGAAGAGACCGCCGATCTCGTCGGCCAGGCCCGCAGCAAGGTCGAGGAACTTGCCCACCAGAGCGAGCGCATTCACGAAATCATCGCCATCATCCAGAGCATCGCCAAGCAGACCGACCTGCTCGCACTCAACGCCTCGATCGAATCGGCCCGCGCCGGCGAGGCCGGTCGCGGCTTCGCCGTCGTCGCCGACGAGGTGCGCAGCCTGGCGGAAAAGACCAACGCCTCGGCACTCGACATCGCCGGCATCCTGGCAAAACTCCAGGAGCAGATGGGCGATGTGACAACGGAAGTCGGCAGTGCCTCGGGCAAGGCCGGCGAAAGCGCCGCGCGCTCGCGCGCTGTCGGCGAGGCGCTGACACAGATCAACCAGCGAGCCGTGATGGTTGCCGGAGCAATGAGCGACATCGCCAACGCCGCGCGCGAACAGAGCGTCGCCGGCCGCGACATCGCACAGCAGGTCGAGATGGTCGCCACCTCGTCGGAAACGATCAGCACGCAGATCAACCGCATCGACGAATTGATGCGGCGGCTGAATACGACGACGACGAGCATCTGAGAAATCGGGCCGGCACTTTCGGGCGGCCCTTCTTCAGCCCTTCTTCAGCTCTTTCTCGAACCTTTCCCGGCCCTTCTTCGGCCTTCCTCCCGCCTTTCCACCCGGAAAGACCAGAGAAACGTTAGCGGATCAGCGGATGGCCGGCCCGTCGCCAAAAAGCCCGAAAGAAAGATGCCTCGCCATGTCGGCGCCGAGCCGTTTGGCGAAGCGCTCGGCAAGGTTCTCGCGCACCGAATAGTCGAGCGTTTTCTCGGCCTTGATGACGTCGCGGGCCACGCTGTCGACGGTGCCGAAGCCGTCGGCGAGGCCGAGCTGCACGCTTTGGGCGCCCGTCCACACCAGCCCGGAGAAAATTTCCGGCGTTTCCTTGAGGCGCTCGCCGCGACCGGCGCGAACGACGCCGACGAACTGCTGGTGGATGTCGTCGAGCAGACGCTGCGCGTGCGCCTTCTGCTGCTCGTCCTGCGGCGAGAAGGGATCGAGGAAACCCTTGTTGTCGCCGGCGGTGAGCAGGCGCCGCTCGACGCCGAGCTTGTCCATGCTGCCGGTGAAGCCGAAACCGTTCATCAGCACGCCGATCGAACCGACGATGCTCGCCTTGTCCACATAGATGTTGTCGGCGGCAGCGGCGACGTAATAACCGCCGGAAGCGCAGATGTCCTCGATCACCGCGTGCAGCGGAATCTCCGGGTGCTTGGCGCGCAGGCGCTTGATTTCATCGTGGATGATGCCCGACTGCACCGGGCTGCCGCCGGGGCTGTTGATGCGCAGCACGACGCCGACCGTGCGCTTGTCCTCAAAGGCCGACTGCAGGGAGGCAACGATGCCATCGGCACTGGCCTCGCCCTTCGACTCGATGGTGCCGCGCAGGTCGATGACGGCGGTGTGCTTGCGGTCGACGAGATTCTCGGGCTTGCCCCAATCGATGACGAAGACGAAAACGGCGATCAGGTAGGAAAAGCCGAGGAGCTTGAAGAAAATGCCCCAGCGCCGCTTCGCCCGCTGCTCGCGCAGCACATCGCCGGCCAGGCGCTCAAGCGCACGCCGCTCCCAGTTCTCGTCCTGCGCCGGCGCCTTGTCCTTGCTCGTCTCGTCCATGGGTCACTCTGTCGGGATCAGGTAGATGTTGCCGTCGCGCTCTTCGACAGGAAGCTTCGTCAGCCCCCGGCCGTTGCAGCGGCCGCCGAGGCATTGGCCGCTTTCCGGCGCGTACAGCGCGCCATGCGTGGCGCAAATCAAGTATAGCTTCGAATCGTCGAAGAACTCGCCGTGCTGCCAGTCGAGTTCGACCGGCACGTGGCCGCAGCGGTTCAGGTAGGCATGGACGACGCCACGGTGACGAATGGCGAAGGCCGGCTCCTCGGCACCGTAGCGGGCGACGCTGAAGCGCACGCCCGGCCCGCCGTCCGCCAGCGCCGCGCTGGCGCAGATCAGGCGTGCGTCTTCAGCCACTGCCGCAGCTCATCCACCGCGTGCAGCCGGGCCAGCGGTGCAAGCGCATCGAGCGCCTCCGGCGGATGCGCCCCGTAGGCCACGGCCAGCGCGTCGACGCCGGCGTTTTTCGCCATCTGCAGGTCGTGCGTGGTGTCGCCGATCATCAGCGTGCGCTCCGGCGCAACGGCGAAGGCCTCCATCAGTTCGTCGAGCATCTGCGGATGCGGCTTCGAATGGCACTCGTCGGCGCAGCGCGAATCGTGGAAATACGGGCCGAGGCCGCTGGCCTTCAGCGCCCGGTCGAGGCCGAGACGGCTTTTTCCTGTCGCCACGGCCAGCATGAAACCGTCGGCGGCCAGTTCGGCAATCAGTTCGCCGGCCCCGGCGAACAGCGTCAGCTCATGGTCGCGCGACAGATAGTGGTGACGGTAGCGCTCGATCATCCGGGGATAGTCCTCCTCCCGGAGATCGGGCACCGCATGACGCAACGCATCACCGAGGCCGAGGCCGATGACGTGGCGCGCCCGCTCGTCGGGCGGCGGCTCGATGCCGAGATCGCCGGCCGCCGCCTGGATGGCCGTGACGATCGCCGCCGCCGAGTCCATCAGCGTGCCGTCCCAGTCGAAAACCAGCAATTCAAAACGCTTCGCCATAATCCTTTTCTTCCGTAGCCGTCAGATGCGCGAGGAATTCCGCCAGCGCTGCCGGCAGCGGCGCCTCCATGTGCAGACGCTCGTCCTTCAGCGGGTGCGGGAAATCCATGGTCCAGGCATGCAGGAACATCCGCTTCAGCCCCTCGCGCTGCAAGGCCTTGTTCAATGCAAAATCGCCGTACTTCTCGTCGCCGGCGATGGGAAAGCCGAGGTGCGCCAGATGCACGCGGATCTGGTGCGTGCGCCCGGTCTTGAGTTGGGCTTCGAGCAGGCTGAAGCGTTCCCAGCGGGCGAGCAGGCGGAAGACGGTATGCGAGAACTTGCCGTCCTCGGCTACCCGCACGCGGCGCTCGCCGTTTTCCAGCAGATATTTGTACAGCGGCAGGCGGACGTCGCGTTTCTTGTCCTGCCAGCGCCCGGCGACCAGCACCAGGTAGCGCTTGTCGGCCTGCCGGCCGCCCTCCCGGAACATGTCGTGCAGCGTCGTCAGCGCCGAACGCTTCTTGCCGACGAGCAGGATGCCGGACGTCTCGCGGTCGAGACGGTGCGCCAGTTCGAGGAATTTCGCCTGCGGCCGCTGCCGCCGCAGCGCCTCGATGACGCCGAAGGAAACGCCGCTGCCACCGTGCACAGCGATGCCCGCCGGCTTGTCCACGACGAGCAGCGCATCGTCCTCGAACAGGATCGGCAGGTCGGAGCGCAGCATGGCGCCAGCGTCCACCTCTTCCTTTTTCTCGGCGATGCGCAACGGCGGCAGGCGGAGTTCGTCGCCGGCCTGCAGCCGGTAGGAGGCTTCCGCCCGCTTCTTGTTCACGCGTACCTCGCCGCTGCGCAGGATGCGGTAGACGTGGCTCTTCGGCACGCCCTTGCAGACTCGGAGGAGGTAATTGTCGAGGCGCTGGCCGGCCTCTTCTTCGCTGATCTGGGCCCGGGTAACGGCGTTTTTGCTTATATCGGGCATTTTTAATATACTGGGCGGGATTTGCGTCTCGGCCTGAAAGAGACGCTGACCCGTGAGACCGTCGAGCCGCGCTGCATGTTTTGTAACAGCCGTGGCAGTTTTCCGGCAGGCCTCAGTCGCCTCGCTTGCGCCAACCTGCGCAAGATCATCCAGCGCAAATCCTGGTTAAGTTCGCTCACCAAAAGTAGCGATACTACTTGATTTGCGCGTGCCCGGCACGCGCCGGATCGCCCCGAGCAGATTCCCCGGCCACGGTTTCCGCGGCCCGAAGAAACGAAACATCCAGCGAAACAACACTTTTAGTTGAGACAACCCTGAGAGCCATGACGCGCCCCACCCACAACTAAACCTGTCGCTGCCTGCTTGCGGGCGCCCCGGCCGAGCTTACGCGCGGGAGCCCAAGCATCATGAAACGCATGCTCTTCAATGCGACACAAGCCGAGGAACTCCGTGTCGCCATTGTCGACGGTCAGAAACTGATCGATCTCGACATTGAATCGGCCTCGAAGGAACAACGCAAAAGCAACATCTACAAAGGTGTCATCACCCGCGTGGAACCCAGTCTCGAAGCGGCGTTCGTCAATTACGGCGAGGAACGCCACGGTTTCCTGCCGTTCAAGGAAATTTCCCGCAGCTACTTCCAGCCCGGTGTCGAGCCGTCCAAGGCGCGCATCCAGGACGTCATCAAGGAAGGCCAGGAACTGATCGTTCAGGTCGAGAAGGACGAGCGTGGCAACAAGGGTGCCGCGCTGACCACCTTCATCAGCCTGGCCGGCCGCTACCTCGTGCTGATGCCGAACAACCCGCGCGGCGGCGGCGTCTCGCGCCGCGTCGAAGGCGAGGA
>JAVFAT010000132.1:0-5594 GCA_034002385.1 Azospira sp.
TACAAAGCGACGGAAACGAGCCGCTCGCCTCCGTCGCCGCCGGGCTGGCCGACGCTTTCGCGGCAGGCGATAGCGCCATCGTCCTCAGCGACGCGCGCGCGCCCTCGGCCGTCTTCGCGCTCGCCGAACTTTCGGCCCGCGCCAGCTTTCCTGCCGGCGCCCTCTGCCTGCTGCACGGCGGCGAAAGCGCGCGCACGGCGCTCACCGCCGCGCTCGGCGACTGAAACCCGCGCCGCCCTTCTGGCAGCAAGACCGGCAACGCGACCGCACCGGAGAGGATCATGCCCAGGAAACCCCGCCACACCGCCGCCAGCGGCCCGCGTCTGCGCGTGCTGCTCGGCGCCAGCATCGCCATCGGCCCCGGCAAGGCCGACCTGCTCGACGCCATCGGCCGCAGCGGCTCGATCTCGGCAGCGGCGCGAACGCTCGGGATGTCGTATCGCCGTGCCTGGCTGCTGGTCGAGGCGACCAACGACGCTTTCGTCGAACCGCTGGTCAGCACCGCCACTGGCGGTAGCGGCGGCGGCGGCGCACAGCTCACCGACTTCGGCCGCATCGTCCTCGACCGCTACCGGCGCATGGAATACCGCGCCGCGGCCGCCATCGCCAGGGAATTCGACGAGTTCAGGGCGCTGCTCCGGCCGCAGGTCGAAACCGGCGGAGAAGCAGGTGTGGAGGCAGTCGCTGCGGGGAAAACCGGCGCGGGGAAAGTCGGTGCAGGGGCAGCGGGTACAGTGAAGGCGGACGCGGGGAAAGCAGGTAAAGCAGAAAAAGCCGGCCGGAAGGAAAACGGGTAGGTTCGCGGATAGCCCCGCGGGCAGGCACGGCCCCCGCAGGCAGGTATAAGCGCCGGCGCCTCCCCCGCAAGACGCGCCACGCACCGGTCTTCACCGGCAAAGCCCCCGTCTGCGCGCTAATGCAGTTCAGTTAAGGCTCTTTGAGGTGCCGAACTGCGTAACGGGCGGGCCTGGCTTTAACGACACGGGGGCATTTTCGCCCCCATCGTTTTTCCACGATAGCCATCTGCAGTTGCCGTCGTAGGCGCAGCAGATGAGCGGGTAGTTTCCCAGGACTCATCCCGGCGGCCCAAATCAGCTCGTGCTGGAGAATATGCAGTGCGCGCAGGAAGCTCAGATCGGTCGGCACGACGCGTGCCTCAATGGCGATGCCTTCAAGGGCTTTGGCCACTACAGTCGCGGCGATGCGAAACGCGGTCCGGGCGAGCGTTCAGGCCGGAGCTGATCGCCGACCCCGGCCGGGGCGGAAATCGCCCCGGGCCGGGATGGCTGGCCGGGACGACGATCCGTGTGCATGTCCCGGGTGTCCGGCCGGTTCTCGGTGACGCGAAAGACCGGGAAAGAAGCGCTTTCAGACCCTTTCCGACACCTCGCCGGTGCCTCTCCCGCCTTGGCCCGGCCTTTACTCAGATGCGGAAGCGGGCGACCGCCTGCCGCGTTTCCGCAGCGAGCTGTTCCAGGCGACGGGCGGTGTCGGCGGCCGAGTGCACCGCCGCGCTGTTCTCTTCCGACATCTGCGCGATGCTTTCGACGTTGCCGGCGATGTCGTTGCTGACCGTGCTCTGTTCCCTGAGCGCGCTGGAAATGTCGGTGACGGTGCCGATCACCCGTTCTGCGCCTTCGTTGATGCGCAGGATGGCATCGCTCGAACGGCGGGCCATGGTCACGCCGCCCTCGACCCGCTCGACCGTCTGGTCCATCGTGCTCACGGCCTGATGGGCGCGCGTCTGGACGGCGACGACCATGTCGGCGATCTCCGCCGTCGCCTTGGTGGTGCGCTCGGCCAGTTTCCTGACCTCGTCGGCGACGACGGCGAAGCCGCGGCCCTGTTCGCCGGCCCGCGCGGCCTCGATGGCGGCGTTGAGTGCGAGCAGGTTGGTCTGTTCGGCCACTTCCTTGATGACGCTGACGATGCTGCTGATGCGTTCCGAGCTTTCGCCCATCTGCCGGATGGCCTGCGAAGCCTCGCCGACCGTCGATGAAATGCGCTGGATCTCGGTGACCGTTTCGTCGATGGCGCGGTTTCCTTGCTGCGACAGTTCGCCCGTCTCCGTGGTGACGGCGTGCGCTTCCCTGGCGCTGTCCGAAACGTGGCCGATCGACACGGTCATTTCCTCGACGGCCGCGGCCATCGAGGAGGCGGCCTCGGCCTGACGCGAAGTTGCTGCGGCCACCTGGCTGGCGGTGCTGGCCATTTCCTGCGCGGCGGCGGCGACGCCGTCCGCGTTGTCGCGAAGCTCGCCGAGCATGCGCCGCAGGTTCGCCTGCATCCGGTGCGTGGCGGCCATCAGGCTCTTCTCGTCGCCGGCGCGGAGCGGGATCGTTCCGGTCAGGTCGCCGCCGGCGATGCGTTCGATGACCTCGCGGGCCGCCGAGGGCTCGCCGCCGAGCGGGCCGGTGACCGAGCGGATGACCCACAGGGCCAGCACGACGGAAATGGCAAGGGCGAGCGCCACGACGATCAGGCTGAGGGTGCGGGCGTTGTGATAGTGCGCGTCGGCCAGATGTCCGGCCTCCACCACCCGGGCATTCTGGTAACGGTTGAATTCTTCGAGCGCGCCCTGGTAGCGCAGCAGGACCGGGCGCAGTTCGGTGTTCAGGAAGCGGCGCGATTCCTCGGCGCCGCTGCCCTCGATCAGCGAGATCAGCCGGTCCTGCCCTTCGATGTAGCGTCCGCGCTCGGCCTTCGCCCGCTCGAGGATCCGGCGTGCCTCTGCATCGGTGACCAGCGGCCACAGCCGTTCGACGTCCTTGAGGATCACCGCCCGGTTGTCGAGGACGACCGATTTCTGCTTCTGGATGTCCTGGCGATCCTCGGCGAGCATCATGCTGCGCAGGGAAATGGCGATCAGGTTGGTCTTGTGCAGGATGTCGTTGCTCAATGCCATCATCTCGACCTGCTTCTCGATGGCCTGCGTGTTGTCGTCGAGCAGGGCGAGGCGGGAAATGCCGATGACGGCGACCGCCATGAGCAGGGCGATGACGATGCTGAAGCCGATTCCCAGGCGGGCGGCTACGGTCAGGTTCTTCATGGAATGCCTATCGTCGGTGAATTGTTTTTCGAGGTCTGGCCGGGTTTTCATGCCTCCGGCAGATGCTGCACAATGTGATGCAGTTTGCGGCCGGGCGAAATCTACTCCCGGGGCTACGGGATGTCCAATCCCGATGTCTTAAAAAAGCACACAATTCACAGTAAATTCACAGTGCTTCCCGGTAGCGGACAAAACGCCGGCAAGGTGACATCCTTTTCCCGGCTTGCGTATGATCGGGGCCTGCCTTGCGGGCATCCGCGAGGAAGCCGGACGGGCGTCCCCCGGCGGCGGGCGGTCCGGCCGCCAGCAAGGAAGGGACATGTCCAGTTCATGAAAGGAGGCAGCGACGCATGGCCATCGAAACCGAACTCAAGCTGAATCTTCCCCCCCAGGCGGCCCGCCGCCTGCCCGGGCATCCCTTGCTGGCCGGCGTGGAATCCGCCACCCGGCGGCTGGTGAACCAGTATTACGATACCGACGACCTTGCATTGCTTCGCTCAGGCATCGGCGTTCGTCCGCTGAGCACTTCTTCCATCGATTGACGACGAAACAGCGCCAGTGCAATCACCAGCCAGACGACTTGTTCTGCCGGCAAACGGCGCCGCCGAATACTGGCAACCCCATGTGCGTTGAGCGCCTAGGCAATCCATTCGGCCGGCAAATGCTCCGCCAGACGATCAAAGCCGATCGTCGGCATAACTTCTGTCGTTACGGAGAGGTGGCTGGACAACATCGATCGCCACGTTAACAGTCTGCCGTACTGTTCACAACCCCAAAAATGAAAAACGCCGATCGCCTAAGCGAACGGCATTACCGCCTGCGCGCTCCTTCGCGCGACCGGGGCCGGCAATGGCGGGACGTCCGGAATGTCCGGAATGTCAGGTATCAGGCCGGCGCGCCGGCCCGTTCCAGCACGCGCAGCAGCGAGGCCGTGTCGTCGGCCCCCCAGCCCTGTGCCATCAGCGCGTCGAGTTGATGGCCGACAACCGCCGGGAGCGGCAGCGGCAAACCCATCGCGTGCGCCTCGGCGAGCAGGATGCCGAAATCCTTGTGGTGCAACCGCGCCTCGACACCGGCGGCGAAATCACGCTGCGTCATGCGCGCGCCGAAAACCTCGAGCACGCGGCTGCCGGCGGAACCGCCGGCGAGCGCCATCCGCACCTTCTCCGGGTCGACGCCGGCAGCGGTGGCCAGCCGCATGGCCTCGGCCACGGCCTCGATCGCCGTCACCATGACCATCTGGTTGCACATCTTGGCCACCTGGCCGGCGCCATGGCCACCGACGTGCACAAGAGTCCTGCCGAGAATTGCGAACAACGGCCGCATGCGCTCGAAGACTTCAGCCTCGCCGCCGGCCATGATCGCCAGCGTGCCGGCCTCGGCACCGACGCCACCGCCGGAGACCGGCGCATCGAGCATGTGCACGCCGCGCTCGCCAAGCCGTGCCGCCAGGTCGCGCGCCAGCCCCGGCGCGATGGTGCTCATGTCGACCAGCACCGAACCGGGCGCGAAGCCTTCGGCCAGGCCGTTCCCGCCGAAGACCACGGACTCGACGTCGCTGCCGTGGGTGACGATGGTGAAGACGACGTCGGCCGCGCGCGCAAGGTCGGCGGGGGAAGCGCAGAGCGCGGCGCCGGACTCGACCAGCGGCGCCGCCGCTTCCGGGCGGCGCGCCCAGACCGAAACCGCATGGCCGGCGCGCAGAAGCCGCGTCGCCATCGGCCGGCCCATGGTGCCCAGACCGATGAAGCCGAGCTTCATTGCTGGCCGGAAAGCGTTTCGAGCAACTTCAGCACGGCGACGGAGTCCTCCTCGCCAAGGCCGGAGCCGACCATCGCGTTGAACATCTGCGCCGTTGCCGCGGCACCGGGCAGCATCAGCCCGAGTTCGTGCGCGCTCTGCATGACGATGTTCAGATCCTTCTGGTGCATCCAGCTCTTGAAACCAGGCTTGAAGCTGCGATCGAGCATCCGCTGGCCGTGGTTTTCGAGAATCTTCGAATTGGCGAAGCCGCCCATCAGCGCCTCGCGCACCTTCGCCGGGTCGGCACCGGCCTTCCGCGCGAAGCACAGGGCCTCGGCCACCGCCAGCACCCCCATGCCGGTGACGATCTGGTTGCACGCCTTGGCCACCTGCCCGGCACCGGAATCGCCTACGTGCACGACGTTCTTGCCCATGCAGTCGAAGGCCGGCCGCGCCTTTGCGAAAGCCGCCGCGCTGCCGCCGACCATGATCGAGAGCGTGCCGGCGACGGCGCCGACCTCGCCGCCGGAAACCGGCGCATCGAGGAAGTCGATGCCCTTTTCGAGCATCCGGGCGGCGATGTCCTTCGCCGCCGCCGGAGCGATGGTGCTCATGTCCACCGCCACCAGGCCCGGCGCGGCGTTCGTGGCGACGCCGTTTTCGCCGAGCATGACCTCGGCGACGTCCGGTGCATCGGCGACCATCGAGATCAGCAGTTCGACGCGCCCGGCAAGGTCGGCCGGGCTGCGGCCGGCCTCTGCGCCGGCCTCGACGAGCGGCGCCATCGATTCGGTGCGGCGCG
>JAVFAT010000133.1:0-5577 GCA_034002385.1 Azospira sp.
GCCTACAGCTCGCCGGAAGATGCCGCGGTGGTGACCAGCTGCGCGGCAAGAAACAGGCAGAAAACGGTTTTCTTCACGTCCCAGACCTCATTCAACAATCACGCGCCCGACCATATCAGGATGTGGGCCGCAAATGTAGGGATAGGTGCCGGCCTTGTCGAAATTTCGTTGCCAATGTTCGTCGGGAAACATCGGTTCCGATTCGGCAAGTCCTTCATCCTTGAACCAGACGGTGTGATAGCCACGCCGTTCATAACTTTTCCAGACGACGGTATCGCCGGCCTTGATGCGGATTTCCTCGGGTACGAATTTCATTTTCTCGATGCGCACCTCCACCGTTGCGGCATTTGCCGGGGCAAGTGGCAGTGCAAGCAGAAGCGAGGAAAGAAGGAGGGTTGGCAGGTAGCGCATGATCGATCCTTTGGGCACCGGAAAATCGCTTCGACCGGAAATCGCGGGCGTCCGTTCAAAAAAAAACCGGGAGCCGAGGCTCCCGGTTTTCAGACTTGCTGCAAACGTCCTGGAACCAGTCGATCAGTAAACGTCGTACTGGGTGTTGTAGACGTTGAACTTGCCGGTCGGCGTCACGAGGCGCTTGTCCTTGATGACGGTCTTGACCTTGCGCGTCTTGTCATCGATGACGACGATGGCCGACGGCTCGGTCTTGTTACCGGTCCAGACGGAGAACCAGATTTCGTCGCCGGCCTTGTTGTACTCGCCATGCACGACGCGCTGGATACCCTTGGTCTTGCCCAGGTTGGCGGCAGCGGCAATGTCGATCACTTCCATCTTCGGATTCGGGTTAGCGAGATCGTCGACGTTGTAGACCGTGACCGAACCAGCCAGCTTCGCATCCGGGTTCAGCGGAGCGTCAGCCCACAGGTTCTTCGACTTCGGGTGCGACTTCACGAACAGCGAGTTGGCACCGTGGTTCTTCAGCTCCTGAACCACCTTCCAGGCGTGCTGCGGGTTCTTCGCCGGGTCGGTACCGATCAGGGTGATCACGTCGGCGCCGAGGTGGGAAGTCGCCCAGACCGGGCCAAACTTCGGATGGGTGATGTTGGCGCCACGACCCGGGTGCGGGATCTTGGCGGTGTCGACCAGGGCAGCCAGCTTGCCTTCCTTGGTGTCAACCACGGCGATCTTGTTCGAGGCGTTGGCGGCAACCAGGAAGTAACGCTTGGAAGCGTCCCAGCCACCGTCGTGCAGGAACTTCGCCGAGTTGATCGTGATTTCCTTCAGGTTGGCGATGTCCGAGTAGTCAACCAGCTTGATCATGCCGGTTTCCTTGATGTTGATGACCCACTCGGGCTTGTCGTGCGACGAAACGATCGACGCAACGCGCGGTTCCGGGTGGTACTCGCCATCAACGGTCACGCCACGGGTCGAGATGACCTTCAGCGGCTCGAGCGTTTCGCCATCAAGAATGGCGTACTGGGGCGGCCAGTAGGAGCCGACCACGGCGTACTTGTCTTCGAAGCCCTTGTACTTCGAGGTGTCGATCGAGCGAGCCTCGTAGCCGGCCTTCATGGTGGCGACGATCTTCGGCGTTTCGTACCACATGTCGATCAGGTCATAGCGACCGTCGCGGCCGATGACGTGAACGTAGCGGCCGGAAGCCGACAGACGGGAGATGTGAACGGCGTAGCCGGTCTTCACGATGCCCCAGATCTTCTTGGTGTCGCCGTCGATGAGCGCAACTTCACCGGAGTCACGCAGGGTGACCGAGAAGACGTTCTCAAGGTTGATCTTGTTCATCTTCTTGGTCGGACGCTGGGCAACCGGAACTTCCAGCTTCCAGCTGTCCTTCATCTGCTTCAGGCCCCACTCGGGCGGAGCTTCCGGCGGCATTTGCAGATAGGTGGCGAGATCCGAGATTTCCTTCTTCGACAGGATGTCGTCGAAGTTCGGCATGCCGCCTTCCGTACCGTAGGACAGCACCTTCTCCAGACGGCTCTGGCCGAGCTTGGCGGAGTTGGCCGGCTCGAGGTTCTTGCCGGTGGCGCCCTTGCGCAGCATGCCGTGGCAGCCAGCGCAGCGCTCGAAGTACAGGGTGCCGGCGTGAGCCTTGTCAGCTTCCGACAGGGTCGGCGTCTGGGCAGCGGCGGTGCCGGTGAAAGCAGCGGTAACGGCCAGCGGCAGGGCAGCCAGCATGAAGGTGTTGCGTACGAGTTTCTTCATATTTCCTCTCCTCTTATTGAAAAGCGGCGCGTGCGGTCGCAAATGGACACCAACGCTGGTCGCTAATGTGCTCTACTTGAGAACCCCATTCTTTGACTCAAATCAACTATTCCCAGCAAGGTTATTACTAAAGTGCGGGGCGTTGCACGAAACGCGATTTCCAATTGATCGATCGCAGTGCGGACGTGCCTTTTTGTGCACTGTTCCTTGCGTCAGAAAACCCGGATAACACATGAATCAGCCCCGCCCCAGCTGTAACCCCGGCACCGTCTACCTCGTCGGCAGCGGTCCCGGCGACCCCGAACTGATGACCTTCAAGGCCGCCCGCCTGGTCGGCGCTGCCGACGTCATCGTCTATGACCACCTCGGCGCCGAGGGCGTACTCGACCTTGCACGGCCCGACGCCGAGAAGATCTATGCCGGCAAGGAAGCCTCCAACCACGCGTTGCCGCAGGAAGAAATCAACGTCCTGCTCGTCCGCCTGGCGAAGGAGGGCAAGCGTGTCGTCCGCCTGAAAGGCGGCGATCCGTTCATTTTCGGACGCGGCGGCGAAGAGATTGAAACGCTGGCCGAGCACGGCATTCCCTTCGAGGTCGTTCCCGGTGTAACCGCCGCTGCCGGCTGCGGTGCCTATGCCGGCATACCGCTGACGCACCGTGACCACGCGCAGATTTGTGTTTTTGCCACCGGCCATCTCAAGGACGGAACCGTCAATCTGGACTGGCCGACGCTTTCCCGGCCGGGGCAAACTGTCGTTTTCTACATGGGAATCGGCGGCGCGGCGGAAATCTGTCAAAACCTGATAAATCACGGTTTGCCCGCCGACCACCCGGCGGCGGCCATCCAGTACGGCACCACGCGCCGGCAGCGGGTGCTCACCGCCGATCTCGGAACGCTGGCCGGGCGCATCGCCGAGGCCGGCATCAAGCCGCCGGCGCTGCTCATCATCGGTACCGTCGTCCAGCTCCAGGAGAAGCTCGCCTGGTTCGAGGGCGACGCCGACCCGGAGCAGTAGGGCTTCAGAGCAGCAGGGCCGCTCCGAGCAGGGCGGCGAAGCCCGCTTGCAGGCGGGCTGTTGCTGCCAGCAGCGTATTGAAGCCGGTGCCGGGCGCTTCGCTGGCAAAGCGCCGCGCCAGGCGCCAGGCTTCGGGCGCGAGCAGGAGCGGCAGCGCCAGCGCCGCGCCTCGGCCCGTCGTCCCTGCCAGTGCCGCCAGCAGCAGGAAAGGCAGCGCCAGCTCGCCCCGGTAGACCAGGTTCATTGCCGAGCGCCCCAGATGCACGGCCAGCGTCCGCTTGCCGACGCGCGCGTCGGTGGCGAGGTCGCGCGTGTTGTTCACGCTGATGACCGCTGCGGCAAAGGCGCCCAGCATCAGCGCGGCGACGACGGCCGACGGTGACAGGGCGAAGGTCTGCAGGTAGTAGCTGCCACCGACGGCGGCGAGTCCGAAGAAGATCAGCACGAACAGTTCGCCGAACGGCGTATAGGCGATCGGCCTCGGCCCGCCGGTGTAGGCCCAGCCGGCGAGGAGCGAGGCGAGACCGATGGCGACGATCGGCCAGCCGCCACGCGCCACCAGCGCGATGCCGAGCACGAAGGCGGCGGCGAAGGCTGCCCAGGCGGCCCGGCGGACGGACTGCGGCGACAGCCAGCCCATCGCCGTTGCGCGCGGCGGGCCGAGGCGCTCGGGTGTGTCGGCGCCGCGCTCGAAATCGGCGACGTCGTTGTGCAGGTTGGTGCCGATCTGGATGAGCGTCGCTGCCAGCAGCGCGACGGCGGCCGGCCAGAGGAGCCAGGCGCCGGTTTCGGCATGGGCCAGGGCGCTGCCGACGAAGACCGGCGCGACGGAAACGGAAAGGGTTTTCGGGCGTAGCGCGAACCACCAGATCCGCCCCGTGGAAGGCCTGGCGGCCGGCGCCACGGCCGGAAGGTGCGGGTCGGGCATGGTATAGTTGCGCGCTTTTCGCTGCTCGTGGTGCCGGGAGAGGGACTCGAACCCTCACGCCTTGCGGCGGCGGATTTTGAATCCGCTGCGTCTACCGATTCCGCCATCCCGGCCCGGGCGCCGGTGGGCGCCAAGGAGCGCGGATTATCCCCGATTCACCCGCCCCGGACAAGCGAGAAAACCTGCCGGACGTCATGCTTACCACGGACGATTTCGATTTTCCCCTGCCGCCCGAACTGATCGCCCAGCATCCGGCGCCGGAGCGCACGGGCAGCCGCCTGCTGCACGTGGCCGGCAGGCCATCGGCCGAACCTGCCCTTGCCGATCTTTCCTTCGTCGACCTGCCTTCGCTGCTCTCGCCGGGCGATCTGCTGGTATTCAACGACACCAGGGTGATCCGCGCCCGCCTGTTCGGACGCAAGGGCAGCGGCGGCCAGGTCGAGGTGCTGATCGAGCGCATCGTCGATGCCCGGCACGCGCTGGCACAGGTGCGTGCGAGCAAGTCGCCGAAACCGGGTACGCGGCTGTGGCTGGCGGAGGCTTTCGAGGTCGTCGTCACCGGCCGCGCTGGTGCCGGCGACGGGTTCTTCGCGCTCGAACTGCCTGCTGGCGGCGACTTCTGGCAACTCACCGAAACGCACGGCCGGCTGCCGCTGCCGCCGTACATCACGCACGTCGCCGACGGAGAGGACGAGACGCGCTACCAGACGGTGTTCGCGCGCGAACCGGGCGCGGTGGCCGCGCCGACTGCCGGCCTGCATTTCGACGACGCGCTGCTCGCCCGTCTGCGCGATCTGGGCATCGGCGCCGCCTGGCTGACGCTGCACGTCGGCGCCGGTACCTTTCAGCCTGTACGCGTGACGAACATCGCCGAGCACCGGATGCATTCGGAACGCTTCGAGATTCCGCAGGCCACGGTCGATGCCATCGCCGCCACGCGCGCCGCCGGCGGTCGCGTCGTTGCCGTCGGCACGACCTCGCTGCGCGCGCTCGAATCGGCGGCGCAGTCCGGCCAGTTGAAGGCTGGTGCGGCCGAAACCGACATCTTCATCACGCCGGGTTTCGCCTTTCGCGTCGTCGACCGGCTGGTGACGAATTTTCACCTGCCGAAGTCGACGCTGCTGATGCTCGTCTCGGCCTTCGCCGGATTCGACACCATCCGCGCCGCCTATGCCCACGCCGTTGCCGAACGCTACCGTTTCTTCAGCTACGGCGACGCGATGCTGCTGGAAAACAGTCATGGACGATGAAAAATTGCAGAACCACCAAGACACCAGAACACCAGGAATGCACCAAGGAAAGGCAGTGGCGGCATATGCATCCTGCTGCCGGCGTCGTCAGTCGGCTGAATCAGGCGCTCCTGGTGAACCTTGGTGTCCTGGCGCCTTGATGGTGAGATCCCGGTCATGAATTTCGAACTCATCACCACCGACGGCGCCGCCCGTCGTGGCCG
>JAVFAT010000134.1:0-5569 GCA_034002385.1 Azospira sp.
CACTTCGGCGTTGCCCGAGGCGAACACGGCCGATGCCTGATCGTTGCGGATGCTCAACGAAATTTCTATCGGCCCCATTTGCGACGGGTTGAGGGTGAGTTGCGCGCTTTGTTTGTCCTGCGACGCCATCCAGACGATCTTCTGGCTGAATTCCGCCGGCCAGGCCTGGCTTCTCAGCGGCGATGCGATGTGTTGCTGCTGCACCTCGGCGGCGGGCCGCTGTGCCGCTGTCTGTGTCGTTGCCAGACCGGTTGTCGGTTGCGTCGTGCCTTCGCCATTGCCCTGGAGCTGGAGCGTTTCGGCAAGTTTCTGCTCGAAGCCGGCAAAGTTTGCCGTGGCCGCCGCGGCATTGCCGGCCGCGGCGCCCGTCGCCTGCGGCAGCACCGTGCCGCGCGGGGCGTCGTCGTCGGTTTTTCTGCCGGCTGCTTTCAGAGCATCGACGAGAGTCGTTTCCGGCTTTGTTGCTGTGCTGTCGGCAGTAAGTCGTGCATATCTGGCGTCGGTGGAGAGCATGTCACCGCCGTTGGTGGGCATCATGTCGCCGCCGTCGGTAAGCAGCATGTCGCCGCCGTCGGTGCCCGCCTCCGGGTCGGTGCTGTCGACAGACGCCTCGGGCTGCAGGTTGAGGCCCATCGCCGCCAGCAGGAGGATCGGGTCGGTTTCGGTCGCGGCACGGTTTTCGCCGTCTGCTGCGGCTTCGGCCAGCGCCGGATCGACAGGCAGCAGGCCGCTCGTCATCTGGCTCAGGAGCAGGGCGGCGAAACTGGCGACGCCGCTGCCGGCGCTGATGCCGTCGGCGTCGGCAGCCGACGCGCTGGCGGCTTGTGCGACGCCGGGGATCGTCGGGAGAGTGAAGGATGCTGCCGCGGTCTGCATTCGATGAACTCCGGTTGGAGAGGTTGCGAATGCAGCAGCAAGAGGCGTGCCAGTAATTTCGTCAACGCCCGCGTGCGCTTGTTCAAACCTCTTTCCGGCTGTGCTGGCGGGCGGCGAATTCGTCGACCAGCTTCTGCTCGCGCTTGTTTTCCTTCGCTTCCTCAAGTCGGGCGTGGCGCACCGAGAGGGTGTCGATGGCCTTCAGACGGACGCGCTGCTCCTGCCAGTGCGCCTGTCCGGCCGCTGTCTTTTTCTGCGACTGGGTCAGCACCTGCTGCTGCTGGCCGATGGCTTCGTCGAGGCGGCCGAGGAAATCCTGGAAATTTTTCCATTGCTGCGGCGTCAGGCCGGCTTGCGCCGAGGCGTGAAAGCGCTGCGTGTATTCATCGCGGTACTGGTTGAGGAGTTCGAGCCGGCTTTTCGCGTCCTGCTCGGCTGCAATCAGGCTCGCCAGTTGCTGCGTCGCCTCGTCGGCGCGGCGCTGCATCAGTTCGAGGACGGCTTGCAGGGCGAAGGGTTTGGCCACCGGACTACCTTCCTGGCAGGCGGCGGAGAGCCGGCGCTGCACGACCGGCTCGTTTCGCTGGCGAGCGGAAAATCCGCTGCTCCGTTCTTCCTGCGTGAGGGTGAGTGCCCACTGCGAGTGATCGGGCGGGAGCGTTCATGCCAGGCTCCCGGTCATTGTCCGCCGCATAGCTGGCCGAGGCCGGCTATGCTGTCGGCGAGCGTCGACTGTTCGTCGATGTTTTGCTGCAGGAAGCGTTCGAAGTGCGGATACAGGCTGATCGCCAGATCGAGCTGCGGATCGCTGCCGCTGACGTAAGCACCGACGTTGATCAGGTCGCGCGAACGCTGGTAGCGCGAATAGAGCTGCTTGAAGTTGCGTATTGCGCCGAGATGCGAGGCGTCGATCAGGCTGGTCATGGCGCGCGAGATCGACTGTTCGATGTCGATGGCCGGGTAGTGGCCGGCATCGGCCAGCGTGCGGTTCAGCACGATGTGTCCGTCGAGGATGGCGCGCGCCGAGTCGGCGATGGGGTCCTGCTGATCGTCGCCTTCGGCGAGCACGGTGTAGAAGGCGGTGATCGAGCCGCCGCCCTCGGGGCCGTTGCCGGCGCGCTCGACGAGCTGCGGCAGGCGGGCGAAGACCGAAGGCGGATAGCCGCGCGTCACCGGCGGCTCGCCGATGGCCAGCGCAATCTCGCGCTGCGCCATCGCGTAGCGCGTGAGCGAGTCCATGATCAGCAGCACCTGGTGTCCCTGGTCGCGGAAATATTCGGCGACGCTGGTGGCGTAGGCGGCCCCCTGCAGGCGCATCAGCGGGCTGACGTCGGCCGGTGCGGCGATGACCACCGAGCGGCGGCGACCTTCCTCGCCGAGGATCTGCTCGATGAATTCCTTGACTTCGCGCCCCCGTTCGCCGATCAGCCCGACGACGATGATTTCGGCCTCGGTGTAGCGCGCCATCATGCCGAGCAGCACCGACTTGCCGACGCCCGAGCCGGCGAAGAGGCCCATGCGTTGACCCCGGCCGATGGTGAGCAGCGAGTTGATGGCGCGGATGCCGACGTCCAGCGTCTGCGAGATCGGCGCCCGCGACATTGGATTGATCGGCCGGCTTTGCAGCGAACGCTGCGCTTCGGCATGCAGTGGGCCGAGTCCGTCGAGTGGCCGGCCGCCGGCGTCGATGACGCGGCCAAGCAGGGAATGGCCGACCGGCATCAGCTTGCCCTGATCGGCGGCCCGGCGCAGTTGCGGGCGTGGCTGGCCGATGCGCGGGAGCGGTGGATGCGTCTCGAAAGCGAGTACTTGCGCACCCGGAGAGAGGCCGTAGACGTCCTCGATCGGCATCAGGAAGAGTTTTTCTCCGGCAAAACCGACGACCTCCGCTTCGACCTCGGCGCCGCTAGCCGGAATGATCCGGCACGAACTGCCGAGCGGCAGCTTGAGGCCGGCGGCCTCCATCACCAGGCCGTTGATGCGCGTGAGATGGCCGCTGGCGAGCAGGGGGGCGGCTTCGCTGGCGGCCTCGCGGCACTGTCCGAGAAAATTGCGCCAGGCCGCGTCATGATCGTGCAGCGAGGAGGCCGGGGCATTTTCTCCAGCTAAGGGCGTGCTCGCTTCGGACGTTTGTTCGTCGCCGCTCACGGCTTCGGCTCCAGCCATTCGCCCTGGGTGCCGATGGCTTCGAGCACGCGCCGCCAGCGCGTGGCCAGCGTGGCGTCGACCTCGCTCGCGCCGGAAACGATGCGACAGCCGCCGGCAGCGATTTCGTCGTCCTCGATGATGCGCCAGCCGTGCTGCGCGGCGTGTTCCCCAAGGTGAGTACGTACCAGCGCCGCATCGACCGGATTCAGGTAGATCGCTGGGTGTGCGCCGTGCAGCGGCAGTTCGCTCATGGCCTGGCGGACGACCGGCAGGATCAGCTCGGGGCGGATGCGCAGGCTTTGGCGCAGTACCTGCGAGGCGATCTCGACGGCCACCGTCAGCAGTTCCTCGGCGATTTCCTGGTCGAGCGCCTGCAGCCGCTGCCGCAGGTTGTTGCCGAGCGCTGCCAGCCGTTGCGCCTCATTGATCGCATCGGTGCGGCCAGCGAGGTAGCCGGCCGAGTAGCCCGCCTCGCGGCCTTCGGTCTGGGCGCCCTCGAAACCGGCTTCGTAGCCGGCGGCGTGGCCCAGATCCTGACCGGCGGCATAGCCGGCGGCGTGGGCTTCGTTGTGGATGCGCTCGATGTCCTCGGCCGTTGGCAGCCTCAGCGTTTCCTCTGCTGGCGTGACGACTTCCTCGGCCTCGGTGGCTTGAGGGGAGAAATCGGCCAGCTCCCAACGCTCGTAGGCGCTGAGTTTTTCCTTGGGGATGAAGCCGGATGACATGCCGTGCGGCTTAGATCATCTGCTCGCCGCCGGCGCCGCCGAGGACGATCTGGCCCTCGTCGGCGAGGCGGCGGACGATCTTGAGGATTTCCTTCTGTTCCGCCTCGACCTCGGAAACGCGCACCGGGCCGCGCGCCTCCAGGTCTTCGCGCAGCATTTCGGAGGCGCGCGAGGACATGTTCTTGAAGATCTTCTCGCGCAGTTCCGGCGAGGCGCCCTTCATTGCCAGGATCAGCGAATCGGACTGAATCTCGCGCAGCAGGAGCTGGATCGAGCGGTCTTCCAGATCGAGCAGGTTCTCGAAAACGAACATCTCGTCGATGATCCGCTGGGCAAGATCGGGATCGTATTCGCGGATCGCGTCGAGCACCGAGGTTTCGTTGGCCGTGCCCATGTAGTTCAGCATCTCGGCCACCGGCCGCACGCCGCCCATTGCCGCCTTCTTGATGTTCGCCGAGCCGGAGAGCAGGCGCAGCATGACTTCGTTCAGCTCCTTCAGTGCCGCCGGCTGGATGCCTTCGAGCGTGGCGATGCGCAGCACCACGTCGTTCCGCAGGCGCTCGGAGAACTGGCCGAGGATTTCGCTGGCGTGGTCGTGCTCCAGGTGCACGAGGATGGTGGCGATGATCTGTGGGTGCTCGTTCTTGATCAGGTCGGCGACGGTCGGTGCGTCCATCCACTTCAGGCCCTCGATGCCGGCCGTGTCGCCGCCCTGGAGGATGCGCGAGATGAGGTTCGAGGCCTTGTCGTCGCCGAGAGCCTTGGTCAGCACCGAACGGATGTAGGCGTCGGTGTCGGTGTGCAGCGAGGCCGATTCTTCCGCCGCGCGGTTGAAATCGTCGAGCACTTCCTCGACGCGCGCGCGCGGCACCTTGCTCAGGGTCGCCATCGCGTGGCCGAGCTTCTGTACCTCGCGCGGGCCGAGGTTCTTGAGCACTTCCGCCGCATACTCCTCGCCGAGCGAAACGAGGAGGATGGCGGATTTCTCGATCCCGCCCTCAGCCGGCATTTTCCGTCCAGTCCATGATGATGTTGGCGACCGCCTTTGGATCCTGCGCCGCGTAGTTGCGCGCCTTGGCGAGCTTTTCCTCGAACGGCGTCGGGCCGCTCGTTGCTTCTTCTTCTGCCGCCGCCTCGTCGGTGACCGAGATGCCGCCGGCGACCGGTTCCGGTGCGGGGGGCGTCACCATCGTCGTCACCAGCGGTTTCACGACCTTGAGCAGCAGGTAGGCGACGATGATGGCGATGAGGCCGTATTTGAGCAGTTCCATCGACAGGCTCATCATTTCCGGGTCTTTCCAGATCGGCACTTCCCGGACGACTTCCTCGACGGCGGTAAACGGCGCGTTGGCAACTGACAGCGTGTCGCCGCGTTCCTGGCTGAAGCCCATTGCTTCACGCACGACGTCGTTGATCTGCTTCAGTTCGGTTTCGGTTAGCGGCCGCAGGAATGGCTTGCCATCCTTGGCCACGTCCTTGCGGTGGTTGACGACGACCGCGGCCGACAGGCGGCGGATTGCGCCGACCGCCTGCCGCGTATGGCGGATGGTGCGGTCGACTTCGTAGTTGATGGTGGCGTTTTTCGTCGTCGACAGCGGCTGGCCGAGGCTGTTGAGCGGCCCCTGGATGCCGGCCGCGCTGATCTGGCCCGGCGATTCGGAAAGGTCGAGCGGCGGTAGCTGCCCTGCGCCTGCGCCCGGTATCGGTGGTTGCGTCAGCGGCGCCGTGGCCGGCACCGGCGGCTGGTTGGTCAGCGCGCCGGGAACGCCGATGGCCTGTCCGGCCGCCGCGTTTGCCGTTTCCGCGGTCTGCTGGCTGCG